>JAAZBK010000051.1 GCA_012513855.1 Acidimicrobiales bacterium | reverse complement strand
GCGGAGCGGCGGCTGATGGTGCCGTGACGGGCGATGAGCGCGAACAGCCCGCGGACCCGATCGCGCCGCCAGTCGGGCTGGTCGATGACCACTCCGTCTCGCTCCAGCACCATCGGTCCGAGCAGTCGCAGGACGAAGCGTCCCTCGGACACGGGCGTCCGCCGGGCGAGGATCGCCGAAGCCCCAGCCGTGACCGCCTTGGCGTCGCGCCGGTCCACCAACTTTCGAAGGACCGGGGCCGCGACGGGACCGAGGCGATCGACCGCGTCGCCCGCAACGGCCAGCCGCTCCCCGTCGGCCTTGGGCCCGACGTAGCGGGCCGCGAGCTCGGCTACCCAGATCGGTGGCAGCCGCGTCGGCAGCCTCGGATCGGAGAGGATCGTCCGGGCGTCGTCGTGCCACGAGGTGTCACGGGCGCCGGCGGTCCTGGCCTGCTCGAGGGTGCGGGCGGCGGCCAGGGCGGCGTCGGAGCCGGGACCGAGCCGGTGCAGGCCGAGGGCCTCACGTTGGTGGGGCAGCAGGATCCACACCAGCGCCAACCCGCGTATCACCGCGGGCAGGACCCGGGCCGGAGCCACCTCGGTGTCCTCCAGTGCAGAGGAGAGCGCTGCTCGGGCAGCCGGTTCGTCGTCGGCCGCCACCAGGCGGGCCGCGGCGGCGAGGACCAGAACCATGGCCGGGTTCACCAGGCCCTCGTTCAGCGTCTCTGCTGCCGAGGCCAGAAGCGCCTCCGCGTCGCAGATCCCCTCACCGACGCCGTGCGCCTCGGCCACCGCGTCGGTGTCGTCGTAGGTGAGCGGAGACCAGGCCTCGAGGAGCGCGACGCTCGATCGAGCGACGATCCCGAAGCCGTCGCGCCCCGTCTGGAGCCGCAGCTGCAGACCCCAGTGGTGGGCACCTCGGAGGTCGCCTTCGAGCCAGTGGGCCCAGAGGAGCAGGACCGTCACCTCCACCCGGAACCAGGGCGGCGCGTCGGCTTCGAGCGGTACGAGGCGCCGGATCGCTTCGGACGGTGATCCGTAGGTGACCTCGATCGAGGCCCGGTACCGCGCCCCCATGGATCGAAGGGGCTCGGGCACCGGCATGGCCTCGACGGCTCCGATGTGATCCCACATGGCGGTCCGGTCGCCGGCCAGTTCGGCCATCACTGCTGACCCGAGGGCCACGACTCCCACCGCTAGCGGGTCGCCCGACCCGGCCAGGCGCTCGATGCGCGGCAGGAGGTGGTCGGCCACCGACAGGTCTCCGGCCTGCCACCCCTGGATTCCGAGCCGGGTCAGGGCGATCAGCTCGAGGTCGTCGGCGCCGGCTTCGGCCAGCGCTATCGAGGCACCGATCAAGCGGTTTCGGCTCTGGGTCCAGTCTCGGTCGTCGATCGACAGGGCCGAGGCCAACAGGGCCGCGGGGTCGCCGCGCCGGTCTGGCGGGAGGGCAGCCACGCACCCTTGGAGGTCTATGTCGGCCGCGGTGTGGATCGACTCCCGGCAGAGGTCGCCCAGGACCTCCAGCGCGAGGTCGTGGTCGCCGATGCGGATCGCCAGGCGGAACGCCCTCTCGGTGTGGCCCGAGGCCCTGAGCGCGCCCGCAACCGCGCGGATGTGGTCGCGCATCCGTTCGGGGTCGACCGATCCGACGGCCGCCTCCCACAGGGAGTGGGCCTCCACCAGGTGCTCGGTGCTGTTGACCAGCGGCAGATGGCAGAGGGCGGCGGTGTCGAGATCGTGGTCGCCGGTGACGGCCACGATCAGATCGAGTCCGAGCGGGCCCACCACGCTCAGCAGCGCCAATGCCTCGAGCTGGCTCTTGGGCAGGTCGGCGAGGAGCTCGTCGGTGAGGTAGTCGGTGACGTGGCGTGATCGCGCCCCTCCGGTGTGCAGCGCGAGCTCAGCGAGGGCCGGCCACCCGCCGGTGTGATCGAGGCTCATGCCGGTCTGGCCGCGCTGCGCGGCGAAGGCATCCAGCTCCTCGGCCGTCATCGCCAGGTCTGTCTCGTCGAGCACCACCGCTTCGCCCGACGGGAGGAGGCGAGCGAGCGAGATCGGTGGGTCGGTGCGAGACGTCAAGAGGAAGTGGGCGTTGTCCGGCAGGCGCCGGACCAGAGCATCGAGGAGGGCAGTGCCGGCCGAGCCGGCGGGGAGCAGGTGGACGTCGTCGAGGACGATCGCCACGCGCATCGGTGAGTGCGACCACACGGCGTCGGCGATCCGGTCGACCGCACCGTCGAGGTCGAGCGGTCCGTCCGGCGGCGCCGAGCCCCTCACCGCGGTGAAGATCGCCTCGAACAGACGCTCGATCCCGGCATCCTCCTCCTGGCAGCCGACCCAGGCGTCGTGGCCCAACGGCTCTCGACGGTTGGCAGCCAAAGCCTCCACCACCAGGCCGCTCTTGCCGAAGCCCGCTCCCGCCACGATGGCGGTGACCCGGCGCGTCCATCGCTCGGCCAGCACGGTTCCGAGGCGCGGCCGGTGGAGGAGCTGTCGACGCGGCTCAGACGGCGCGGGCCGGGTTCTCCAGGAGGTGACGGTCACGGGAAGGGGTCCGGGTAGCTCGAGGCGTTGGACGTGTGACGGGACGCTAATGCCGCGCTAATCGCGCTCCGGTCCAGTGGAGGCACCCATCCCACAGGAGGAAGAAAGCCATGTCACGAACCCCGAAGTCCCGAGCCCACCGAAGCCTGGCCCTGGCGGTCGCCTTGGCGACGTGCACCACCGGCGCGCTGGCCGCCTGCGGTGACGACGACGACGCCACCGACACCACCACCACGACCGCTGCGCAGACCGCACCGCCCCGAGGACACCACCGAGACCACGGCCGACGAAGACCCCGAATCCGCGAGCCCTGCCGCCTTCTGCGACGCCTACGTGGCCACCACCATCATGATGAACAGCGAGCCAGATCCCGCTGCGCTCACCGAGAACGTCGAGCTCATCGACGCCAACGCCCCCGCCGAGATCGCCGATTCGGCCGCGGTGATGACCGCGGCGGTGAGGAAGGTGCTCGAGAGCGGCGGACAGGACTTCTCGCCCTTCGAGACGCCTGAGTACTCGGCGGCCCAGGCTGAGGTCGACCCGTTCGTGTTCGAGAACTGCGAGTTCGACGCCGCCATCGAGGTGACCGGCCTCGACTTCAGCTTCGACGGACTCCCCGACACCATGGAGGGCGGTCGCACCGCGATCCTCTTCACCAACGAGGGCGCAGAATCGCACGAGATCGCCATCATGCGCCGCAACGACGGCGTCACCGAGTCCTTCGAGGATCTGCTGGCGCTTCCCGAGGAGGAGGCCATGGCCAAGGTGACCCCGGTGTCGGGCGCGTTCGCGCCTTCGACCGGTAGCCAGGCCCTGCTCGTGGGCGACTTCGAACCGGGCGACTACATCGCCATCTGCTTCGTTCCGGTGGGCACCACGCTCAACGACGAGGGCATGACCGAGGGCACCGGCGAACCGCACTTCATGCACGGCATGCAGCAGGAGTTCACCGTCTCCTGACGTACACCGCCGGCTGAACCCAGATCCCCTCCGTGGGGAGGGTGGAGCGGTCGATCCGGTCGCGGGACCGGATCGACCGCTCTCGTTCGCGGACCGTCGGCGGTGGAGGTTTGCGGCCGCGCCGCCCGGGAAGATCGTTGAGGTGAACGAGAACGAAGGATCCGGGACCAGCACCTTCCACGCGATCAAGGGGAGCATCAAGCGCAAGCTCGGATGGCTCACGGCCGACCGGGACGTGGAGGCCGAGGGCGCTGCCGAGGAGGACCTCGAAGCACCACCCACCGAGCACGAGGTCCAGGAGGCCAAGCACGAGATCAAGGCGGACTACGGCGAGGTCCGCGGCACTCCGAACCGCGGTCCGGACGACACCTGACGCTCTGGCGAGAGGACCTTGGTCCCTTCCAACTCATCCCGTTCGGCCCTGTTGGCCTGACCTGGGAGTTCCTACGGTCGAGGTAGGAGTCGAGCAGTCGGCCCACGGCTGCTCCCCGGACCGAACGGAGTGTGTCATGAGCACGAAGGAACGCACCGAACCTGGCCTACTGGACATCGGCGACGACACCCCGGTGGTGGCGCTCCCGAGGCGGACGGTCGACAAGTTGCTGGTCGGCACCGGCATCGTGGCGACCGTGGTGTTCCTGATCGCCGGAGCGCTGCTCTCGTGGGGCGCCGGCTTCAGCAACGACTACGTCCGCGACGAGCTGAGCGTGCAGCAGATCTTCTTCCCACCGGAGGAGGCGCTCCGGGAGGAGGGCCGTGACGACCTGGTGAAGTTCGCTGGACAACAGGTCACCACCGGTGAGCACGCCGAGGCCTATGCCAGCTTCATCGAGGGCCACATCGAGGCCATGGCCGACGGCATGAGATACGCCGAGTTCGGTCAGGTCGAGACCGCGGCCCGCGAGGCCGTGGCAGCCGCCGAGGAGGCCGGCGCCAGCGAAGCCGAGATCGCCGAGCTCCAGGAGGAGGCCACCGCCGCCACCCGCACCCGAGATTCGTTGTTCAAGGGTGAGACCCTCCGGGGGCTGCTGCTGTCGAGCTACGCCTGGCACACCATCGGTCGGATCGCCGGCATCGCCGCCACGGCTGCCTTCGTCGCAGCGTTCGCCATGGCGATCCTGGTGATCCTCGGGATCGTCCAGCTGGCCAAGGGCGACAAGCCCCGCACCTGATCCGGTACGGCGCCTGACGCCACGACCCTGGCGCACGGTTCTGCAGCCCCACCGACACCCGGTCGGTGGGGCTGCGGCCCGTCTCCGCCGGACCGAACCGGCGGATGGGCCCAAGTCACAGCTCTTACGTACACTCTCGGCACCAGAGTGCACGTTGCGGGGAGGCAGCAGTCACCATGGAGCCCGACGGCGGGACACCCAACCTCAGAACCGAAGCGATCGTCGACGAACTGCGCCAGCTCATGGCGCTTCGTTCGCGTTCGTCGGTGCGGGATCGTGCGTGCCCTGAACTGGACCGCCTGCTCGAGCCGGCCGACCTGAGGTCTCGCGACACCCGCTACGTGGCCCGGGCGAACCTGCTGAGCGACGCCATCGAGCACATCCACGACCAGTCCCACCGGACCGCCGCCGAGGCTCTGCTCGGCTCGGGTGAGGGTCGCTGGCGAACCGTGGCCCAACGCGGATCGGACGCCGCTGCCGCGTTCGGGTGCGGCTGGGATG
>JAAZBK010000050.1 GCA_012513855.1 Acidimicrobiales bacterium | reverse complement strand
CGGCCGCTACGAGGACTGGGTCGAACATGTCGGCTGATCGTGTGACCGACCGCTACGAGGACTGGGTCGAACATGCCGGGTGACAAGGTCGAGGCGGAGTCCGACGTAGCCGGCGACGAGCTGTTGGCGCCCCGCGATCCAGGGGTGCCCGAGGCCGTCGAGATCTACGACACCACCTTGAGGGACGGTGCCCAGCTCGAGGGCATCTCTCTCACGGTCGACGACAAGCTGCGCATCGCCGACGAGCTCGACAACCTGGGCGTCCACTTCATCGAGGGCGGTTGGCCGGGTGCCAACCCCAAGGACATCGAGTTCTTCGAGCGGGCCGGCAAGGAGCTTCGCTTCGAGCACTCCACGCTGGTCGCCTTCGGTTCGACCCGTCGGCCGAAGGGCAAGGTCGACGACGACGCCACCCTCCGCAACCTGCTCGACGCCGGGACCTCGGCCGTGTGCATCGTGGGCAAGAGCTCCGACTTCCACGTCACCGACACCCTGCGGACGTCGCTCGACGAGGGCGAGGCCATGGTGGCCGACTCGGTGCGGTTCCTCACCGACGCCGGCGTGCGGGTGCTGTTCGACGCCGAGCACTTCTTCGACGGTTGGAAGCTCAACCCCGAGTACAGCCTGCGGATCCTGGAGGCCGCCGCCGAGCACGGCGCCGAGACGCTCGTCCTCTGTGACACCAACGGCGGGTCGATGCCCCACGAGGTGGAGGCCATCGTCCGGGAGATCACCGGGCACTTCAAGGACGACGTGAAGGTCGGCGTCCACCTCCACGACGACACCGGGTGCGGGGTGGCCAACGCCCTGGCCGGTGTCCGGGGCGGCGCCCGGCAGGTGCAGGGGACCATGAACGGCTACGGCGAGCGCACCGGCAACTGCAACCTCACCACCATCATCCCCAACCTCTCGCTGAAGATGGGCGTGCGGACCCTGGCCGACGGTCGGATGGCGCGCCTCACCGCCGCGTCTCACCGCATCGCCGAGATCGTGAACATCACGCCCGATCCGCAGGCCCCCTACGTGGGTAGCTCTGCCTTCGCCCACAAGGCCGGGCTGCACGTGTCGGCCATCGCCCGCCGCAAGGACGCCTACGAGCACGTCGACCCCGTGGCCATCGGCAACGACACCCGCTTCGTGGTCTCGGAGATGGCCGGGCGGGCCACGCTCGACCTCAAGGCCAGGGAACTGGGCCTCGACCTCGACGGTCCGGTGCTGAACGACGTCATCGACGAGCTGAAGAAGCTGGAGCACGAGGGCTACCACTTCGAGGCGGCCGACGGCTCCCTGGAGCTGCTGATGCGTCGCGCCACGGGGTGGCAGCAGCCGTACTTCTCGGTGGAGTCGTTCCGCGTCATCGTGAGCGAGGCCGACGAGGTCCGCCACGACACCGAGGCCATCGTGAAGCTCCTGGTCGACGGTGAGCGGGTGCTCCGGATCGGGGAGGGCAACGGCCCCGTCCACGCGCTGGACGCCGCTGTGCGCTCCGCCATCGGCGAGCGGTTCCCCCAGCTCGAGAAGGTCCACCTCACCGACTTCAAGGTCCGTGTGCTCGACACCAACAGGGGCACCGGCGCCGTCACCAGGGTCCTGATCGACTCCACCGACGGCGAGCGCACCTGGTCCACCATCGGGGTGAGCGAGAACGTCATCATCGCCTCGTGGAAGGCGCTCGAGGACTCGTTGGTGTTCGGCCTGCTCCACGCCGACGACGAGTGACGCCGCCACCCGAGCCGCCCCTGGCAGCAGATCCGATCTCGGGAGCTCGCCCGGTTGGTCCCGGCCCGGGTCGGGTGGCGTAGCTTCTTGGGTGCTATGGCAGCCCCCAAGTTCGTTCCGGTCGACCCCACCCACCACCCCCGCGACTACGAGTCGCCGCCCCGGCGTGAAGAGCCGTGGGTGCTGGACCGTCCGGCCGAGCTCGAGGCCGGACACCCCGACCGCGATGCGGGCCGGATGGGTGCACAGGGCCCCGACCAGGGCTACGTGCTCAAGCTGGTCCCGCTGCTGAGGGACGAACTGCACCTGTCGCAGCGTGAGGAACTGGCGGCGGTGGAGCGGGGCATCGTCACCGTGGCCCTCAAGCGGGCGTCGCTGTTCGGCCGGGCACCGCTGATCCACGACGTGCGCGTGGCCTACACCGTCTGGGGCTTCCTCGATCCCGACGCCCCCCAGGAGCTGGTGACCGAGCGTCGCAAGCGCTTCGAGGGCGTGCACCACATCGCCCCCCACTACGCGGAGCGTCGCGCCCTGGCCGATGCCGTCCCGGCCGACGTGCTCGTCCAGTCGCCCGACGAGGTCCTGGCGGGCTACCGCAGCGACTGGCGCGCTCAGCTCAGCTTCTGACCATCCGATAGACAGGCCGTGCCGGTTCGCGGTGGCGCTGTGCCTGCCCGCGAGCCGCTCCCGTTCGTCAACCTCCACCTGGGTGCAATGAAGATCGACCGAGACGGCTTCCCGTTCATGGCGATTGGCGCGGTCCCGGCCACGGTGGCGGCGTTGCGGGGCCGCCGGGCACTGGCGGCCGGGCTCGGGCTGGCCGCGGTGGCGCTGGGGGCCTTCTTCCGGGACCCGGACCGCACCCCGGATCAGGGGTCGGTCGACGACGACGTGGTCCTCGCACCGGCCGACGGCAAGGTCATGTACGCCGGGCCGGGGCAGTCCGAGGTGGCGCCCGACGGCGACTGGTCGCAGGTGAGCATCTTCTTGTCGGTGGCCGACGTCCACATCAACCGTGCTCCCTACGGCGGCACGGTCACGGGTCTCGAGCACCGGCCGGGGAAGTTCCACGCCGCGTTCCGGGCCGAGAGTGCCCACCACAACGAGCGCAGCGAGATCACCGTGACCAGGACCGTCGACGGACGAACCCGGACCGTGGTGTTCCGCCAGGTGGTCGGGGTGCTGGCGCGCCGCGTCGTCACCCGGGTGGCGGTCGGTGACGAGGTCGCCACCGGTCAGCGCATCGGCCTCATGAAGTTCGGTTCTCGCATGGACGTGT
>JAAZBK010000349.1 GCA_012513855.1 Acidimicrobiales bacterium | reverse complement strand
GGCGCACCGCTCCGATCTGGTTCCCGTGCTGGTCCGAGATGGCGTACTCGTTGTTGACCTCGATCAGCTTCGCCTTCTGGTTGACCACCAGGACGGGCTCGGTGAACAACGTGCCGCCGCCCTGGACAGCACCGGACTGGACCCCTGCCTTCGCCAGATCCCGCCCGATCCGTTCGGCGCTGACATCGCGGGCCGGCACGTGGGCCGGGGCGGTCAACGGGTCGGTGGACGTGCGGCCGTTGGAGCTCACCTGGTCGGTCCACTGGCTGCCGTCGTACCAGCGGTACTCGTGCCGGCCCATGGGATCGGGATACCAGTTGGGACCGTGCTGACCGCTCTGAGACATGGCGAGCAAACTACCAAGCCGCCATCGTCGCCCCGGCACGGGCCTTCGTCGGCGGTGACTGCGAGGATCAGACGTACACGAAGCGGTGCTCGAACCTGGGCTCCGTGGCTGGGTGGTCCTCACGGGTGTGAGCCCCACGGCTCTCCTCCCGCCGCCGGGCGGCGTCGACCGCGGCTCGGCTCACCGTGGCCAGGTTCAGCAGCTCGCTGCACGCGATGTCGGGCGGTTGGCCTCCACATGCCGCCATGACTGCATCGATCACGCTCGCGGCTGACGCCAGCGAGCGAGCGTCGCGCACGACGCCGGCGTTGGCGGTGAGCTCGCGCTGCATGAGCGCCCGCAGCTCGGCCACGCCGACGTCACGGGCCGGGGTTCCGGGCAGCTCAACGGTCAGGGCGCCCGCTCCGGACGACGGGACGGCGGGAGCGGAGGTGGAGGCGGCTTCGGGCTCCAGCCGCACGAACCGGCCACCGATGACACCGGCCGGCACGGTGTCGGGACGGTCGGGATCGATGCCCATCACGGTGCGCATGGCGCCGCTGGCCTCTGGCCCCGCGACGCCGAGCTCGATCGCCTCCACCGCCCTGGGACCGAAGACCATGCCCTCGAGGAGCGAGTTGGACGCCAGCCGGTTGGCGCCGTGGACGCCCGAGCACGACACCTCGCCCGCCGCCCACAGACCGGGCAACGAGGTGGCGCCGTTGAGGTCGGTGACCACCCCACCGCACGTGTAGTGGGCTGCCGGAGCCACCGGCAGCCAGTCGCGTGACGGATCCAGCCCCACCTCGCGCAGCGACGCCTCGATGTTCGGGAAGCGCTGGTCGAAGTGCTCCAGACCGGTGGCATCGAGGAACACGTGGGTGGCGCCCAGCTCCTGCATCCGCAGCGTCGATGCCCGCGACACCACGTCGCGAGGCTGCAGTTCGTCGACGAACCGCTCACCGGTGGTGTCGCGGAGCAGCGCGCCGTGGCCCCGGAGGGCCTCGGTGAGCAGCGGTCTGGGCATCGCCTCGACCGACAGCGCCGTGGGGTGGAACTGGGTGAACTCGATGTCGGCCACGGCCACTCCGGCTCGGAGCGCCATGGCGATGCCGTCGCCGGTGGCCTCGACGGGGTTGGTGGTGACCGCGTAGATCTGCCCGGCCCCACCGGTGGTCACGAGCACGTTGGTGGCCCGCACGTCGTGGATCGTGCCGTCGGCGAACAGGGCGGTGACTCCCCGGCAGCGGCCGGCCTCGACGATCAGCTCCAGCGCGAACGCGTGCTCGTGGATGACGGCCATGGTGGCCTGGACGGCGTCGACCAGAGCCCGCTCGACCTCCGCTCCGGTGGCCGACCCTCCGGCGTGGACGATGCGGTTCATGGTGTGCCCGCCTTCGCGGGCCAGCTCCAGCTCACCGTGAGCGTCGCGATCGAAGATCGCGCCCAACGCGATCAGCTCGTTGACCCGGGCGGGACCCTCGTCTACGAGGACCCGCACCGCGTCGGCATCGCAGAGTCCCGCTCCGGCGGCCAGCGTGTCGGCCAGGTGCAGGTCGGTGGAGTCGGGATCGTTGCCGCCCAGGACCGCCGCTACGCCGCCCTGCGCCCACCGCGTGGTGGCCTGGGGAAGCTCACCCTTGGTGAGCACCCCCACGCGCATCCTGTGGGTCTCGGCGGCGCGGACGGCCGCCGAGAGCCCGGCCACCCCTGATCCGAGGACCAGGAGGTCCAGTTCGGTCACACGCGTGCCCGATCGTCGGGGGGTCGGAGGCGAGGCCGGGTCAGACCCGGGCCTCCACCTCTACGTAGGGCCGCGGGGCGGGGGTGTGCAGCGCGGCCAGCGCGGTGGCGGTGTCTTCGTCGACCTCGGTGTTGGCAGTGTCGACGTGCACGATGGTGGGCGCGTACGTCTCGAGCTCCGCCTGCTCGTAGTCGGCGTAGCTGATGATGATCACCTTGTCGCCGGGCGCCACCAGCCGAGCGGCCGCCCCGTTCAGGCAGATCGCGCCCGAACCACGGGGGCCCTCGATCACGTAGGTCTCGAGGCGGGAGCCGTTGTCGACGTCGACCACCGCGACCTGCTCGTACTCCATGAGGTCGGCAGCGTCCATGAGGTCACGGTCGACCGTGATCGAGCCCACGTAGTGCAGGTTCGCGTCGGTCACCGTGGCGCGGTGGATCTTGGACTTCATCATCCTTCTACGCATCCGCGGCTCCTTTCGTGGTGGACGCCGACTGCTCGGTCGCCCCCTGGTGCGGAATTCG
>JAAZBK010000348.1 GCA_012513855.1 Acidimicrobiales bacterium | reverse complement strand
CTGGCTCAGGAGCGGGTGGCAGCGACCCTTCGCCAGATCGGCCGGGGAAGGTGGCGAAGGACCGCGAACACCGGCCGGAGCTTCGCCGGCGACCAGACGGTGTGCGCACCCCGCTTGAGCCCGGCCACGATGTCGGCGGCGACCGCCTCGGCGGTGGTGGCCATGGGCCCGTCGTCCATGTGCTCGGTCATGGCGGTCCGCACGAAACCCGGGCGCACGACCATCACCGAGGCGCCCGACCCGGCGAGCGCGTCGCCGAGGCCTTGGGCGAAGGCGTCGAGCCCGGCCTTGGTGGATCCGTAGACGAAGTTGTCGGCCCGAGCGCGTTCACCGGCCACCGACGACATGACCACCAGCGTGCCGTGGCCCTGCCGGCGGAGCCGCTCGGCCACCGCGAGGCCCGACGACACCGCTCCCACGTAGTTGGTGGTGGCCGCCTCTGCTGCCGCTGCGGGGTCGTCGTCGAACATCGCCTGGTCGCCGAGTACTCCGAACGCGACCAGCACCACGTCGATGTCGCCGTGCTGGTCGAAGACCTCGTCGACCACCGTCCGGTGGGTGTCGGGCGCGGCGGCGTCGAAGGCGACCACGTCGACGTCGGTGGCCCCTGCCGAACGCAGGCGATCGGCCACCGGCGTCAGCTTCTCGGGGCTTCGTCCGGCGAGCACCACCGTCCGGCACCGCTCGCCGACGAGCAGCTCGCACGTGGCCGCGGCGATGTCTGATCCGCCTCCGAGAACCAGGACGGACTGGACGGCGCCGAGCGCATCGCGCATTGGTGGGGCTCCTCGGAGACAAGGGTCGGGTGGGACCTTGGACTGTAGGTGCCAGCTCGTTCGCCGGTACGCTCTGCCCTGTGAGCACCCGGAAGCTGATCGCCGCCGCCCTCCTGTGCGGCATCGCCATCCTCGCGGCGTTCACCATCCAGCTCATGATGATCTGAGCGTCGGAGGCGTCAGCTTCCGTTCAGGTTGCGGCCGTTCCGTTCAGCGGGTCCCGGGCGGTTCTGCGAGGCGTCTCAGATCGGTAGGCTGCCGACGACAGTGCCGGCCCTAGCGGGCGAGGGCGCGGAAGCCCCTCGTCACGTGCCGCCCAGCCGGCCCGACGAGAGGAACCCCGTGACCGACGCCGCCGGCACCCACTTCGACCTCATCGTGATCGGTGGAGGACCGGCCGGCTACGGCGCGGCCCTCTACGGCGCTTCCGCCGGACTGAACATCGCTCTGGTGGAGAAGGACAAGGTCGGTGGCACCTGCCTGCACCGTGGGTGCATCCCGGCCAAGGAGCTGCTGGAGACGGCCCACGTCTTCCGCACGGTCGGTCACGCATCCACGTTCGGGGTGACCTCGTCTGAGCCCACCCTCGACTTCGGCACCACCATGGGTCGCAAGCAGGAAGTGGTCGACAAGCTGTTCAACGGCCTGTCCGGGCTCCTCAAGCACCGCAAGATCGAGGTGTTCAACGGCACCGGCAAGTTGCGAGCAGACCGTTCGGTGCTGGTCACCGGGTCCGACGGCGACACCGCGGAGATCACCGCCGATGCCGTGGTCCTCGCGGCCGGGTCCGTGCCACGCACCCTTCCCGGATTCGAGGTCGGTGGCCCGGTCCTCACCTCCGACGAGGTGTTCGAGCTGAGCGAGAAGCCCCAGAAGGTCGCGGTGATCGGCGGCGGCGCCATCGGGTGCGAGTTCGCGTCGATGCTCTCCGACCTCGGTAGCGAGGTCACCATCCTGGAGGCCCTGCCCCAGATCCTCCCCGGCGTCGACAAGGACGTCGTCAACGTGGTGCTGCGCTCGTTCAAGGGGCGCAACATCGACGTGAAGACGGGCGTCAAGGTCACCGGCCACACGCCCGGCACCTCGGGGACCACCATCGAGCTGGAGGGCGGCGAGCAGCTCCAGGTCGACGCGGTGATCGTCTCGGTCGGCCGGCGTCCGCTGTCGGAGAGCCTCGGCCTGGCCGGCACCGGCGTCGTGGTCGACGAGCGCGGCTTCGTGGTGGTCGACGAGCTCTGCCGCACCGCGGTCGACGGCGTGTGGGCGGTGGGAGACCTGATCGCCACGCCCGGCCTGGCCCACGTCGGCTACGCCGAGGCGATCCTCGTCATCAAGCAGCTCCTCGGCGACGAGGCCGTCCCGGTCGACTACGACAACGTGGCCTGGTGCATCTACTGCCAGCCCGAGGTGGCCTTCGTGGGCATGACCGAACAGGCGGCCAAGGACGCCGGCTACGAGGTCGTCACCAGCAAGCACCGGTGGGGCGGCAACAGCCGGGCTCTGATCATCGGCGACACCGAGGGACTGGTGAAGGTCATCGCCGAGAAGCTTCCCGACGGCACCGGTGGCCGTCTGCTCGGCGTCCACATGTCGGGACCGTGGGTCACCGAGCAGCTGGGCCAGGGTTACCTCGCCGTCAACTGGGAAGCCACCGTCGACGACGTGGCCCACTTCATCCAGCCCCACCCGTCGCTGTCGGAGAGCTTCGGGGAGGCCGTGCTGGCCCTCACCGGTCGTAGCCTCAACTCCTAGAACCCAGCCTCCGAAACCAACCCCTCCACACTCCAAGCACTGAGAAAGCGAGCCGTTCACCATGGCCGACATCGAGCTCCCGCAACTGGGAGAGAGCGTCACCGAAGGGACCATCACCAGGTGGTTCAAGTCCATCGGCGACCAGGTCGCCGAAGACGAGCCGTTGTTCGAGGTATCGACCGACAAGGTCGACTCGGAGGTTCCCTCACCGGTGTCGGGCTACCTCACCGAGATCCTGGTGGAAGAGGGTGACACGGTCGACGTGGGCACCAAGCTCGCGGTGGTCGCCGACTCTCCCGCAGGCGGTGGCGAAGCACCCGCCGAAGCGCCGGCTGAGGAACCCGCGGAGGCACCGGCAGCCGAGGCCGCGCCTGAGCCCGCACCGGCTGCTGATGCTGCACCCGCTGCGCCGCCCGCTCCCGCACCGGCACCTGCCGCCCCGGCGGCTCCGGCTCCGGCGCCGGCTCCCGCCCCAGCGCCGGCACCGGCCGCGGCCGCGGCGCCGTCGGCTGGAGCCGACCTCCTGCTCTCGCCGGTGGTGCGACGCCTGGTCCAGGACGCCGGCATCGACCCGACCCAGATCTCGGGCACCGGTGTGGGCGGCCGCATCACCCGTGCCGACGTCGAGAGCCACATCCGCTCCACCGGCGCCAGCGTGGCCCCGGCCGCAGCACCCGTCGCTCCCGCTCCGTCGGCTCCGGCTCCCGGTGGTCCGGCCCCGGCTGCGCCCGCGGCTCCCGCTGCCGCCCGCCCGGCTCCGTCCCCGTCGGTCACCCCCGGCAACGACGCTCCCGTGGCGCTGAACAAGATCCGCCAGATCACCGCCGACCACATGGTCCGGTCGCTCGGGGTGTCGGCCCACGCCTACGTCAGCACCGAGGTCGACTTCGAGGCGGTCGAGCGGGTCCGCAAGGCCAACAAGGACCAGTTCAAGGTCGATGAGGGCGTTTCGCTCAACTACCTGCCGTTCGTCTCCCGAGCCCTGATCGACGCCCTGGCCGAGTACCCGCTGGTCAACGCGTCGATGGGTGAGGAGACCAACCAGATCGTCGTGCACGGCAGCGTCAACCTGGGCATCGCGGTCGACCTCGACCACGAGGGCCTGATCGTCCCGGTCATCCACAACGCCCAGGACCAGCGGCTCCGGGCCATCGCCCGCCACGTCGCCGACCTGGCCAACCGGGCCAAGACCAAGAAGCTCACCGCCGACGACATCAGCGGTGGCACCGTCACCATCACCAACGTGGGCAGCACGGGCAACGCCTTCCTCCTCCCGGTGATCAACCAACCGCAGGTGATGATCCTCTCCACCGACGGCGTCAAGCGCCGCCCGGTGGTGGTCACCGACGCATCCGGCGCAGAGAGCATCGCCATCCACTCGGTCGGCAACCTAACCCTCGGTTGGGACCACCGGGCCTTCGACGGCGCCTACGCCGCCCAGTTCCTGGAGCGGGTCAGGGAGATCCTCGAGACCCGCGACTGGTCCGGCGAACTCTGATCCCAACCTGATCCAAGCGAACGAGAACGGGGTGCTGGCGCCGAGCCGGCACCCCGTTCTGGTTGTGGCCCGTGTGCTTGGGCCGCGTTTCCGGTGACCAGAACGAGTGCGGGTGGCTACGAACTCGTTCTGGTTGTGGTTCGTGCGCCTGGGCCGCGTTTCCGGTGCCCAGAACGAGTTGTGACCAGAACGAGTTGTGACCAGAACTGGTGGGTCAGGTGTCGGCTGGGGTGGCGGTGCCCTCGATCGGTTCGACGCCCGAACTGCTGCTGGCGTTCGAACCGCCGCTCCCGGTGCTGCCGGCGCTTCCGCTGCCGGCGCCCGGCCCGCCGCTCCCGTCGCCGACGGCGGTCTCGGCGCCGCTCAACCCGCGGCTGGCCATGAAGGCTTGGAGCAGGGTGGAGATGTCGACCCCGAGCATCGCCTTGGCCAGCTCCTGACCCTGGGCGACGGTGTTGGTCACGGTCTTCACCGTCTGGCTGGCGCCGTCG
>JAAZBK010000347.1 GCA_012513855.1 Acidimicrobiales bacterium | reverse complement strand
TGGGGACCGAGCCCATGGTGACCGGGTCGAACGCGCCGTTGGCCTTGCAGTCGTCGATGACCGCCTGGTAGACGCCGGCGTACGACGAGTCGGGGATGACCGCGAGGGTGTCGGCCTCCTGGCCGTCGGGGCCCCACATCTTGCCGCCGATGCGGATCAGGGCCGGCATCGAGGCGTCCACGATCACGTCGGAGGGGACGTGCAGGTTGGTGATGCCCTTGTCGGAGTTCACCATCGCCAGGGCGGGGCCGTTGGCCAGCTCGACCTTGATCGAGGCGAGGATCTCCTCCCCGCCACCACCCAGCGCCTCCAGGCCGGCGATCAGGGCGCCGAGGCCGTTGTTCGGCGACAGGCCGGCGGCGGCGATCTCGTCGCCGAACTGGGCGAACGTCGCCGGGAAGAACGCCTTCACGACGTGGCCGAAGATGACCGGGTCGGAGACCTTCATCATCGTGGCCTTCAGGTGCACCGAGAACAGGACGCCGAGCTCCTTGGCGCGCTCGACCTGCTCACGCAGGAAGGCGTCCAGCGACGCGGCGCGCAGGACCGTCGCGTCGACGACCTCGCCCTGCAGCACCTTCAGGTCGTCCTTGAGGACCGACACCTCGCCGGCGGAGTCGACCAGCTGGATGCGCAGCGAGTCGGCCTCGGGCATGATGACCGACTGCTCGTTGCTGCGGAAGTCGTCGCGCCCCATGGTGGCGACCTGGGTCTTGCTGTCGGCCGACCAGGTGCCCATCGAGTGGGGGTGCTTGCGCGCGTAGTTCTTCACCGCGGCGGGGGCGCGGCGGTCGGAGTTGCCCTCGCGCAGGACCGGGTTCACGGCCGAACCCTTGACCGCGTCGTACCGGGCCTTGTCCTCGGCCGAGGCGTCCTCGTAGGACGGCAGGTCGTAGCCCAGAGCCTGGAGCTCGGCGATGGCCGCGTTCAGCTGGGGGACGGAGGCCGAGATGTTCGGCAGCTTGATGATGTTGGCCTCGGGCGTCTTGGCGAGCTCACCGAGCTCGGCGAGGGCGTCGGCCGTGCGCTGGTCGTCGGGCAGCCTGTCGGCGAAGGCAGCCAGGATGCGGCCGGCCAACGAGATGTCGCGGGTCTCGACCTCCACACCGGCGGTCGAGGTGAAGGCCTCGACGATCGGAAGGAGGGAGTAGGTGGCGAGCAGCGGTGCCTCGTCGGTGAGCGTGTAGATGATCTTGGCCATGCGGACTCGAGTCTCCCTTGAGTTGTCCCAGTCGTGTCCCGTCCACCCTAGCGTTTCGCCGCCACCACCCGGAACGGAACGGGCCCCCGCCGGTATGAGCGGCAGGGACCCGTTTCGACTCTCTTCTGGCCGGAGATGGTGTGACGATTCCGGCCGATGACCCGAGGAAGTGCCCCCCATCCACGTCACCCGGATGGAGTGGTGGACTGCAGGCCACCGATTGCCACCTCTTGTCGAGCCATCCCACACCACCGCAGGGGCGGTGTGTAGGGACATTCCTAGCGCCCGGGGTCGGCCGCGGCAAGCGCCACGGCGTGTCGTCCACAGGGGAGTCGGGCCCTCCACAGGGGAGTGCTCCGACATCCACAAGCCATACCCAGCATCCTGTGGAGAACCCGTGCCAGACTGTTCCAGTGACCACCGACCGGCTGCTTCCCCGCGCGCTTCCCCACGAGGTCGGAGTCGACCCGCGCGGCGTCCACGACCTCCTGGACGGACTGGCCCGCCGGCACATCACGATGCACTCGCTGATGCTCGTTCGGCACGGGAAGGTGGTCGCCGAGGGGACGTGGGCGCCGCACCGTCCCGAGCACGCGCCGCTGGTCTACTCGCTGTCCAAGACCTTCTGTTCCGCGGCCGTCGGGCTCGCCGTTGCCGACGGCGCGTTCTCCTACGACGACCGGCTGGTCGACCTCTTCGCCGACGTGGTGGACGCCGCGGGCCCCGTCGCCTCCCGCATCCGGGTCCGCGACTGCCTCGCCATGGCCACCGGCCACACGCGCGACGACGTGTTCAACCCCCGCACCTCCCGGCTGGCCGGGCGCCAGCCGTGGCGCGTGGCCCTGGCCACCGAGCCCGAGGGCGTCCCGGGCACGACCTTCTGCTACAACCAGTTCGCCACGTGGACGCTGGCCGAGGTCGTCCGGCACGCCACCGGCCGCACCGTCCACGAGCTGCTCGTCGACCGCGTGTTCACCCCGCTGGGCATCACCGGCACGGCGTGGGACACCGACCCAGCCGGGCGCGTCCTGGGCTTCTCGGGCCTGCACGTCCGCCCCGAGGGGATCGCCCGCTTCTTCCAGCTGCTGCTCGACGACGGCGTCGCGGCGGGGGAGCGGTTGCTGCCCGTGGAGTGGGTGACCCGGCACCGGCAGCGCCACGTCGAGACCGACTCCTGGGCCGAGCCCGACTGGGCGCAGGGCTACGGCTGGCAGGTGTGGCACGACACCCGCGGCGGGTACCGCGGCGACGGCGCGTTCGGACAGTTCGGCGTCGTGATGCCCGCCCAGGACGCCGTGCTGGTCACGACGGCCGCCACCGAGCGCATGCAGGAGGTGCTCGACGAGGTGTGGGCCAGCCTGCTCCCGGCCTTCGACCGGGCACCGGACGCCGGGGACGGCCTGGCCGAGCGGTTGGCGTCCCTGCGCCTGCCGACGGTGTGGGGCGAGCGCGGAGCGACCGTCGGGCTGACCTTCGAGAACCGCACCAACCGGTGGCGGCTGGTCGACGACGTCGACGGCTGGCAGCTGCGCTGGGTCGACCAGTACGGGGGCGACCACCAGCTCCCGGTCGGGTTCGGGGAGTGGCGCACCGGCACCATGCGCTGGTCGGGCCGCACGCTGCGCGTCGCGGCGTCGGGGGCGTGGGTCGGGTGGGGCCACTGGGTCGGCCACGTGGTCGCGCTGGACGCCCCGCACAGCCTGCTGGTCAGGCTGCGGGACGA
>JAAZBK010000346.1 GCA_012513855.1 Acidimicrobiales bacterium | reverse complement strand
CTCCGGCGGCGGCGACCGGGAGAGCGCCGGAACCGCGGCCGAGCCGGGAGCAGGTGGCTGACGGCCGAGGACCGGTGTGGTGACGAACCGCCACCGACCGCGGTCCCCGGTTCTGCCACACTGAGCGCTGTGACCGACACGGCGACGGCCCACCCGGGACAGCCAGGCCAGGGCCACCCCACCATCTCGGCGCTGGTCGACCAGGTGGGATCGGTCCTGTTGGGGGATCTCGAACCGATCCGCCTGGCTGCTTCCGCCTTCGTGGCCAGCGGCCACGTGCTGTTCGAAGACAGTCCGGGCGTCGGCAAGACGCTCCTCGCCAAGGCGCTGGCCCGGTCCATAGGCGGCACGTTCGGGCGGGTGCAGGGCACGCCCGATCTGCTCCCCACCGACCTCACCGGCATCACCGTGTTCGACTCCGACACCGGCTCCTGGTCGTTCCAACCCGGCCCGCTGTTCCACAACGTCGTCCTCGTCGACGAGCTGAACCGCGCCACCCCGCGGACGCAGTCCGCTCTGCTCGAGGCCATGGCCGAGGGCCAGGTCACCGTCGACGGCACCACCCACCTGCTCCCGCAGCCGTTCTTCGTGGTCGCCACCCAGAACCCCCACGGCGGCGACCTGGGCACGTTCCCCCTGGTGGCCGGCCAGCGCGACCGGTTCGCCATCTCGCTGTCGCTGGGGCTACCCGGCCGGACCGCCGAGCTGGCGATCATCGACGGTGCCGGAGGCGACCACGCCCTGGCCGCCCTCACCCCCGTGGCCGACCTCGCCACCCTGGCCGAGCTGCGCACCGGGCTGGACGAGGTCTACGTCCACCCCCGCGTGGCCGCCTACGTGCTCGACATCGTCGACGCGGTCCGCGCCCGCACCGGCGCCAGCAACCCGCTGTCCACCCGGGCATCGCTCACCATGATCCGGATGAGCCGCGCGAGGGCCCTCGCCGCCGGGCGCCACTACGTCGAGCCTGACGACGTCCAAGCCGTCGCCGTCCCAGCCCTCGCCCACCGGATCCTCGACTCCACCAACGACGACCTCCCCACCGCTCGGGTCTGGGTGGCGAACTTCCTCGCCCAGGTACCGGTTCCTCCCGTCCAGGGAGCGTGATGGAACGGCTCACCAGCCGCGTCCACCTGAAGCGGTCCGGTGTCACCGGCCTGATCATCTTCATCGGCCTGGGTTCGGGGATCCTCGGGCTGGCGGCCGGCGGTCGACCTCAGATGGCGGTGGGGACCAGCCTGCTCGTCGCCGTGATCCTCGACGCGGTCGCCGCCCGGTACGCGGTGTCGCCGGTGGAGCTCTCGCTCCACGGTCCGCCCGACGCCGTCGCGGGACGGTCCTCTGAGTGGGTGGTGCAGGCCACGGGCATCCGACGGCCCGTGGTCCTGTCGCCCGCGGTGGTCCCGCGGTCGCCCCGCTTCATCATCCGGTACTCCGAACCTTCCCTCGTGACACTCCCGCCCTTCCCCCGCGGCATGGTGTCGTCGGTGGCCGTCGACCTCACCGCCACCGGCCCCCTCGGGCTGTTCCAGGCGGGCCGGCGGATGCTGGTGCCCCTGGCGAGCCCCCTTCCGGTGGGGCCGGTCCCACAGCACGTCGACCTCTCCTGGCCCAAGCCCAAGGCGGTCGGGTTCGGCCTGACCCACGGTGCGCCGCTCGGCGACGACCTGTTCCGCTCGATCCGCCCGTACCGGCGGGGCGACGAGAGGAGGCGCATCCACTGGGGCTCGACCGCCCACCACGGTCAGCTCATGGTGCGGGAGAACGACGGCACCGGGATCGTGGCCGTGCGGATCATGGTCGAACCCGGCATGCCCGGTCCCCAAGCCGACCACGTGACCGGCGTGGCCGCCGCCATCGCCCTCGAGGCGATGGCCAGGGGTTGGCTGGTCCAGATGGTCACCGCCGACGCGGAGGTGCTCCCCTACAACCCGGGTCGTCCGTCGTCGCCGTTCGGACCCCCGTTCCCGACGGTCCCTCTGATGGCGGCCGCCACCGTCACGCGGGCCGAGCGGGTCACCTCCGCCCGCGCCGTCAACCGCCAGCTGGCCACCGCGGTCCAGGGCGACCTGGTGGCCCCGCGCTGGCCGGGACTCACGTGCGTCGTCGGGCCGATGGGGGTCCAGTGGACGTGAACCCCGGACCTCCCGCTGGCGGCGCGCCGCCACAGCCCGGCCCGGCGCCACAGCCTGGTCCGCCACCGCACCCCGGTCCGCCACCACCCCACCTCACCGCACAGCCAGGGGCACCACCGCCACCAGCTGGTTCAGGACCAGCGCCCGAGCCGCCGCCACCACCGTTCTGGCGCATGTCGCAGTTGGTGGCGCCCGACGCCACCGCATCTCCACCCAGCCAGGCCATCACCTACCTGGTGGCGGCCTACCCGGTGGGCATGATCGCCCACGCGTCCAGCGAGCCCGGGGTCGGCATCGCCATCGCCCTGAGCCTCCTGGCCGGGGTGGCGGTCGGAGTGGCCAGCGGGGCGTCGAGGTTCTTCCGGCAGGTCCCGGGCACGTTCCTCGGCGTCGTCGCCTCGGTGATCACCGCGGTGGGACTGGCCTTCGCCACCTCTGCCGGTGCCCCCGTGGCCGACGGGCGAATGACGGCCGTCCTGATCATCGGTTCCGGAGCCTTCGTGGCCGGCCTCGACTGGACTCGGGTCGGACGCCTTCGAGCCGTGCCGGTGATCGCGGCCTTCCCGGTCCTTCTCGTCTCGACCGCCGGCGACGGCCTGCGCCTTGCCATCAGCCTCGGTTGGTTGGCGTTGGCGGTGGCGGCGCTCTGGTCGCTGGAGCTCGACCAGCGGAAGGCGTTCTCCGCCCCCCGCCCGCTCACCCCGCACCCGCCCGGACCGGACGACGTCGGTTCCCGCGACCTCGCCGGAGCCATGGGGATCGCTCTGCTCCTCGGCCTGCTCTTCGCGTTCAGCGCCAGCATGCCCTCCTGCTCGCCCAACATCGGGGGCCTGGGTCGCTTCGGTTTCAACACCCCCGACGTCGGCCGGGAGGTGCCGTTCGACACCAGCCGCCTGAGCCTGGACGACATCCGATTCGGCAACTTCCCGTTCGACTGGAGCGGCGATCTCCCCACGATCGACATCAACGGCATCGAGCACATCCTGCGGGAGGGCGCGTCGGGGATGCTCTACCTCGAGAACCTGCTGACCGGTGAGCGGTACGAGGTCACGCGAGAGGGCGGCAACCTGGTGGCCCGCGACGAGTTCGGCAACGTGATCGCGGTGATCCGGCCGGCACCGGACCAGCCCGACGACCAAAGGTCGGGGTTCCCCTGGAAGACGGTCCTCGTGGTGGCGGCCGTCGCCGCCGCTGCCGGTGCGGCCCTCTGGTGGTACCTCAAGCGACGCAGGCCCCCGGCATCGCCCGATGGCCGCCAGTGGGCCGAGGACGTGGTGGCTCGGCTCGACCGCTTCGGACGGGCCCACGGCACACCGCGATCCCGCTCCGAGACGTTCGGCCACCACGCCGAAGCCTTGAACCGCGAGGTGGTCGACGACCGGCGACTGGCCGACGTCGCCCGAGTGGTGTCCGACGCCCTCTTCGACCGCGAGCAGCCAACCATGGAGCGGCGGATCTGGACCGAGCAGGTGGTCGACGAGATCATCGAGGCGCACCCACCTCCGAGCCGCGTCGACCGGCTCCGCCGGCGACGGAAGCAGCCTTCCGACGGCGCTTGATCTTCGCTCTGGGACCGCCTCGGGTCTGCCCGGACTCGGGTTCGGCTGGTGTGGGTGGGGGTGGTGGGGTCCAGTTGGGGTCTTGCCAGAAGTAGAGGGCGGTGGGGTCGAGGCGTTCTCCGGTGGGGTGTTGGTAGGGGTCGGCGGTGATCCCGGTTCTGGCCCCCTCCGCTAGACCG
>JAAZBK010000345.1 GCA_012513855.1 Acidimicrobiales bacterium | reverse complement strand
TCGGCCACCACGACCACCACCGCCACCGCTCCCCCGCACCACAGCGCGAGGTTCCGATCCTTCGACCGGGCGACCAGCGCGGTGCACACGGCCACCGTCGCACCACCGAGGAGCGCGAACGCGGCGTTGCCGATCCCGATGAAGCGGGGGGCGGTGGTCGGGGCGTAGCCGAAGAAGCTTCCGTACTGGAGGTGCGCGCCCGTGGCGAGGTCGATCACCAGGGTGGCGATGGTGAGGGCGCACAGCGCCAGCACCGGGTCGAGGACGTGACGCCGGAGTCGGGTGACGCCGAAGGCCACGAGCGCGGCGATCAGCCAGCAGAGCACGAACGTGCCCGCCCCGTAGGAGTAGAGCGATGGCGAGATCCGCAGCCAGAACGTGACCAGCGGCCAGGCCCCGCACGTGACCACCACGAACAGGAGCGCCTTGTCGAACCACGGCGGCCGGGGCCTGTCGATGATCAGGGTGGCGATGGCGATCAGGTAGACCACCGTCTGCACCACGATGAAGCCCACGGCCATCGGCTTGTCGATGGGAGCGCGGTTCTCCAGCAGTTCGTCGAGGGCCGTCGCCCCGGCCCAGTCGGCGTCACCGGGCCGGAAGGCGAGGGGGTTGCCGATCATGGAGGCCGGCGCCTCGACCCCCAGGGCGTCGAGGATCGTCGGAGCCAGATCGGTGAGGGTCACGAGGTCGGGCCGGTGGGTGGACGAGGAGTGGAGGTAGCCGCGGGGCGTGCCGCCGCCCGTCATCACCATGGGGGTGAGCGCCCACCGTTCGCCCGGCGGGGTCACCCCCACCACCACCAGGAGGGTCGACGGATCGAGGTCCTCGACCAGCGCGCCGAGCACCTCGTCGGTGCGTGCCAGCGCAGCCAGCCGCAGGTCCTCGGCTTCCGGGCTGGTGCCCAGGAGCGCGGCCGTGGTCGCGGCGCGGATCGTCTCGCCCGGGTCGACCACCACCAGTTCGGCGTCGTCGAGAGCGTCCACGACGGCTTCGACGAAGCGGCCGTGATCGACGGTGACCGACCCGGGGGTGCTGGGGTCGGGCACCAGCAGATCCGTTGCGATCGAGCCGTGGTCGATCAGGCCGTAGCGGTCGGCCGCCGTCACGCCGGCCGGAGCCCGGACCGCGGTGGGCACGGTGGCCGAGAGCACGTCGGCGTTGGTGACGAGGGCGGTCCTCATCCCGGCTCTGCGCAAGGCGTCGGCCAGTGCGCCGGGCTGAGCTCCGGGATCGTTGCCAGCGTCGGCGTTGGCGATTATCTCACCCATCTCGCGCAGGACGATGAGCTCGGAGTCGGTCGCCGGCCGTCCCAGGTCGGCGGCCGTGACGGTGGTGGCCGTGGGCTCGATGGGTCGAGGCACCACCGGTTCGCCGGTGGCGGGGTCGATCGGAACCGTGGTGGAGGCGCTCCCGAGTCCCTGGTCGTCGGGAGGCTCGACGATCGCTGGGCGAGGCGGATCCAAGTCGGCGATCGCAACCCGGTTGCCGGCACCGAGGGTGGCGTAGGCGTCGACCAGGTCGGGGTTCGCGCCCTTGGACCGGACGTTGGTGGCGGCGATGGCACCCCGCCTCGACAACCGGTCGAGCACCGGCATGACGTCGGACTCGACGTCGTCTATGCCGAGGTTCGGCACCGCGAAGAGGACGACCTCGTCGACCGGTGACAGCGCCGGCTCCGACCTCACCTTCTCGCTCCGCGCGAAGGCGAAGGTGAGGGCGACGAAGCTCGCCACCAGCACGACGAGGAGGACCTTTACCCGCGCCGATCTGCTCATCGCACCCGTTCCAAGAGGCCGGACGCCCGTCGAACCAGAGGATCCAGATCGGGAGAGCGGGTGATCCTGAGCATCGCCAGGTAGATGCTGGCGCCCACCGCCGATGCTGCGCCGAT
>JAAZBK010000344.1 GCA_012513855.1 Acidimicrobiales bacterium | reverse complement strand
TGCTTGTCGCCGTGGCGCTGCACCACCGTGACCGGGGTGGCCACGCGTCCGTCGGAGTCCGACACGGCTACGCCTATGCGCTTGGCGCCGAGGTCCAGAGCGAGCACCCGCACCGACCTCAGACCAGCCCGGCAGCCGAGCGGGCCAGGTCGAGCGCCTGGTCGATCTGGTCGGGGTTGCGGCCACCGGCCACCGCCAGTTCGGGGTTCTTGCCTCCGCCACCGCCGACCGCCTTGGCGGCCCCGGCGATCAGCTCGGACGCGTGGAGCGACCCGCCCGGTTCGGTGGCGGCCACCAGCGCGACGCCGCCGCCCTCGGGAGCACCGATCAGCACCACGCCGCGGATGTCGGGACGGTCGCGCACCGCCACGGCGAGGCTCCTGAGGTCGTCACGATCGAGGCCATCCACCCGCGCCACCACGACACCGTCCACCGCGGTGCCGGCGAGGTCGCCGGCGCCGCCGGTGGCGAGCTTGGACCGAAGCTGCTTCACCTCGGCTCGAAGGTCTCTCAGCTCGGTCATGCGCTTGTCGATGCCGTCGAGCAGCTCAGCCTGAGGCACGCCCACCCGCTCGGCCGCGGCGGCCAGCTCGGCCTCCTCCCGACGGATGCGGTCGACGGGCCCGAGCCCGGTGATGGCCTCGACGCGGCGGAGGTTGGAGCCGATCGAGGTCTCGGTGACGATCTTCATGGGGCCGATGTCGCCCGTGCGTGACACGTGGGTGCCGCCACACAGCTCGATCGACCTGCTGCCGGCCTGGAGCACGTGCACGCGGTCGCCGTACTTCTCACCGAAGAACGCGATGGCGCCGAGCGACGTGGCTTCGTCCTTGGTGGTCTCGAAGTGGTCGACCACCTCGTTGGCCAGCACCTCCCGGTTGACGAGGTCCTCGATGGCGGCGATCTGTTCGGGGCTCACGGCCTCGAAGTGGCTGAAGTCGAAGCGCAGGCGGTCTGGACCCACCCACGATCCCTGCTGCTTCACGTGGGTGCCGAGCACCTCGCGCAACGCCCAGTGGAGCAGGTGGGTCCCGGTGTGGTTGCGCCGGATCGAGTTGCGTCGGTCGACGTCTATCGCGGCCTCCACCGCGTCGCCGGGTTCGATCGATCCGCTGACCACCTCGACCACGTGGCGGTGGAGCCCGGGCAGGGCCAGGACGGTGTCGACCACGTTGCCCACGAAGCTGCCGTCGGGGGCGGTGATGGTGCCGGTGTCGCCGATCTGACCACCGGACTCGGCGTAGAACGGGCTGCGGTCCAGGAACACGCCCAGGGCGCCGTCCTCAGAGCGGATCACCCCGACGACCCTGGCGGTGGCGGTGTCGACCTCTCTGCCGACGAACTCGGTGGTGCCGGAGGCGTCGAGGACGGCCTGGACCGCGTCGGCCTCCTCGCCGGCGCTGACCCCGCCCTTCTTGCCGGCCTCGCGGGCGCGCCGGCGCTGCTCCGCCATGGCGGCGTCGAAGCCGGGACGGTCCAGGCTGAAGCCACGGTCGTCGACGATCTCGCTGGTCACGTCGAGCGGGAAGCCGTAGGTGTCGTGGAGCTGGAAGGCGACCTCGCCGGGCAGCTCGCCTCCGGCCGGCAGCGCCTCGAGCGCGTTGTCGAGGATGGTCAGGCCGCTGCGGAGGGTGCGGCGGAACTGCTCCTCCTCGCGCCCGAGCACCCCGACGATGGTGTCTGCGTTGTCGCCGAGGACCGGGTAGGCGCCGGCCATCATCTCGATGGTGCGCTGGGCCAGGAGGGGCGTCACCGGGGTCTCCACCCCGAGCAGGTACGCGAAGCGGATGGCCCGACGGATGATCCGACGGAGCACGAAGCCGCGCTCCTCGTTCGACGGCACCACGCCATCGGCCACGAGGAAGGTCATCGTCCGGGCATGGTCGGCCAGGAGCTTGAGGGCGACGTCGGACTCGGGATCGTCGCCGAGCTTCTTGCCGGTGATCGACTCCCCCACCTCGACCAGGCGGCGCAGCTCGTCGGTGTCGTAGACGCTCGGCGAGTCGACCATGGCGCAGAGCAGCCGCTCGAGGCCGGCACCGGTGTCGATGTTCTTGGTGTCGAGCGGCCTGAGCGACCCGTCGTCCATGCGGAAGAACTGCTGGAACACCAGGTTCCAGATCTCCACGTAGCGGTTCTCGGCAGC
>JAAZBK010000343.1 GCA_012513855.1 Acidimicrobiales bacterium | reverse complement strand
GGCAGCGGTGTCTGACATTGACGTCGATGTAGAAAACTGGAACGATTGCGCGGCGATCGGGTCGGCTCGAATCCCTAGGAGGAACCTGATGCAGTTGAAGGCAGGGCAGCGGTTGGCCAGCACGGTCTGCGACGCCGAGGTGGTCGTGGTGAAGGCCCCCGCCGGAGACGTCGAGGTCGGTTGCGGGGGTGCACCCATGGTCGAGGCCGGCCAGGACGTTCCCAAGGGGACGCTCGACGGCTCGCTCGGCGACGCGGTGCTCCTCGGGAAGCGCTACGCCGACGAGGAGGCCGGCCTGGAGCTCCTCTGCACCAAGGCAGGTGACGGCGCGCTCACCATGAACGGAGCGGTGCTCGGCCTCAAGGGGGCCAAGCCGCTCCCGTCGAGCGACTGAGCGGGTGGACCTCCAGCTCTCGGCGGAACAGGAGCAGCTGGTAGCGGCCCTCGCGGGCCTCTACTCCAAGCACGCATCGTCGGAAGCCGTGCGCAAGGCCGAGTCGAGCGACGGGTTCGACCCCGCTCTCTGGGGTCGGCTGACCGAGATGGGTCTCGTGGCGATGGCGGTCGGCGAAGCCAACGGCGGCTGGGGTGCCACCACCCTCGACCTGGCGCTGGCCGTAGAGCAGCACGGGCGAGCCGTCGGCCCCGCTCCGCTGGTGGAGGCCCAGGTGGCGGCCCGGCTGCTCGACCGCCTGGGCGATCCGGCCGTGTCCGAGGTCGTGTCGGGTGAGCGCATGATCACCGTCGCGCTCCATCCAGCGGTCGACGGCACGGCGCGGGGCGTGCCGGCTGGTGCAGTCGCCGACGCAGCCATCGTCCTCCACGAGGGTGCACTGGTGCTCGTCGACCTCGACGGTCGCCGCCAGACGTTCGAGAACCTCGGCTCACTGCCGCTGGCCGACATCTCGCTCCACGGCGTCTCGCCCGACGGCCCCGGAGCCCGGGTGCTCGCCGCCGGTCCCGATGCAGGTGCCGCGCTCGAGCGGGCCACCGACGACTGGTTGTGCCTCACGGCCGCCTCGCTCGTGGGACTCGGCGCCCGGGCGCTCGAGATCGGGGTCGACTACGTGAAGGAGCGCCACGCCTTCGGGGTGCCGATCGGCTCCTTCCAGGCGGTGGCGCACCCTCTGGCCGACTCGGCCACCGCGCTCGACGGTGCCCGGTTCCTGGCGCTGGAGGCGGCGTGGGCCGCCGACGAGGACATCGACCGAGCCGCCGAGCTGGCCGGCATGGCCTTCGGGTTCGCCGGCGACGCGGCCCGGGCGGTCACCGCTCAGGCCCTTCACGTGCACGGGGGCTACGGCTTCATGATGGAGTACGACATCCAGCTCTACTGGCGGCGGGCTCGGGCGTGGACGAACGTCTGGGGCGAACCGTCCCTGGCCTACCGACGGGCCGCGGCCATGCGACTGGGGGCCTGAGGTGGACTTCAGACTCGGCGACGAAGCCGAACAGCTCCGCCACGACATCCAGCTCTTCCTCGACGACCTCCTCACCGACGACGTCGAGGCCGAGATCTACCGCAGCGGTGTGAGCCACCACCCCGGCTACGTGAGCGGCATGATCGAGCACGGCTGGTTCGCCGGGAACTGGTCGAAGGAGCTCGGCGGGGCCGGGCTCGACCCGACCTCGCAGATGGTGGTGCAAGAGGAGCTGGGCCGGCGCGAGGCACCGATGAACGCGTCGTCGGTCTCGACCATGGTCGCCAAGGCGCTGCGCGCCCACGGCACCGACCAGATGAGATCCGAGATCGTCCCCTCGATCCTGCGCGGCGAGACCATCTGCGTGTTGGGCTTCACCGAGCCCGAGTGCGGGTCCGACGTCGCCAACGCCCAGACCAGGGCGGTCCGCGACGGCGACCACTGGGTGATCAACGGCTCGAAGATGTTCACGACCAACGCCCACATCGGCGACTACGTGTACCTGCTCACCCGCTCCAACGTCGAGGTCTCCAAGCACAGGGGCCTCACCACCTTCCTCGTGCCGCTCGATGATCCGGGCATAGAGGTCCAGGCCGTCTACACGCTGTCGGGCGAGCGCACGAACATCGTTTACCTCAACGACGTCCGCGTCGCCGATGCGGCCCGCATCGGCGAGGTCGACGGTGGCTGGCAGGTGCTCACCTCGTCACTGGTCGACGAGCAGTCGGCGTCGTTCGCCCCGTGGCTGATCCGCTTGCTCGAAGAGGTCGAGGCCTGGGCGGTGGAGACCGGGCGGCACGACGATCCCGACGTGCAGGAGCGGATCGGCCGGGCCCGAGCGGAGGCCGAGGTGGCGCTGCTCCTGCGTCGCCGTTGCACGTGGATGGACGAGGCCGGCATCCCGCGTGGGATCGAGGGGCCCATGGCCAAGCTGTTCAGCAGCGAGTCGCTCACCCGCGCCGCGCAGGATCTGTTCGATCTGGTCGGACCCGACGCCCTGCGGTCCTTCCTCGACCCCACCGCGCCCCGAGCGGGTCGCATCGAGTACCTCATGCGGTTCTCGCTCGGCACCACCATCTACGCCGGCACCAGCGAGGTCCAGCGCACGATGATCGCCCAGCGCGGCCTCGGTCTGCCCCGCTAGATCGGGGAGCCGACGAACCTTGGTCGGGACCGAGCGAGCCCTGGGGCGACGGCGGGCCAGCGGCAGCAGCCTGCCTGTAGTACCAATGGTCCACCCACCGGGACGGCGGACCCACCCTCCACGTGGGTCCCTTGCACCGGAGGTTGACGTGGGGCAAACTCGGTTTTGACGTCGACGTCAATTGTTCAGGGGTTGTCGGCGTCACCAATCTCATCCAACGGAGGACCCTCCATGCCCGCCATCCGTTCCGGCCGATCGACGGTCTTCCGTCTGCTAGCGCTGCTCGCCGCCATGGCGATGCTCTTCAGCGCCTGTGGCAACTCAGATGACGGCGACGACGCTTCTCCCACCACGGCGGCCACCGACAACGGCGACGAGGGCGATGAGGGCGCCGCCGGCGGAGCCGAGATCGGGAGCGCGGTGATCGGCGAGGGCCCCCACGGCGAGTTCGAGTCGATCGAGGGCGTGCCGGGAGTGACCGACGAGGAGATCCACGTGGCGCTCCTCTCCACCGGCGACGCCAACCCCATCGGCTACTGCCTCCTCCAGTGCCAGGCCGACGGCATCCAGGCCTACTTCGACTGGCGCAACGCCCAGGGCGGCATCCACGGCCGGCAGCTGGTGCTCGACGTCATCGACGACGAGTTCGCCAACAACCAGCTGCGCGCCGCCGAGATCATCGACGGCGGCGAGCACTTCGCCGTGATCGGCTCTCCGATCATGGGCACCGGGTTCATCGACCTGACCGATGCCGGCGTTCCCGTCTTCGCCAGCGCCGTCCAGTCCGACATGGCCAACGGCGTCAACAACATGTACACGCCGGTCGGCACCGTCTGCATCACCTGCCCCGCCAAGCGCAACATCTGGCCGGTCAAGGACTCGGGCGCGAGCAAGGTCGGCATCCTCGGCTTCGGCATCGCCCAGGCGTCCAAGGACTGCGTCGCCGGCCAGAAGGCCAGCTTCGACAAGTGGGGCGGCCCGCAGGGCATCGAGGCCGTGTACGTGAACGACGACCTGCCCTACGGCCTGCCCAACGGCGTCGGCCCGGAGGTGTCGGCCATGAAGCGGGCCGGGGTCGACTTCATCATGACCTGCCTCGACCAGAACAGCGTCAAGACCATCGAGGAAGAGCTCTCCCGTCAGGACATGGGCGACGTCCCGCTGGTGCTCCCCAACGCCTACGGCGACGAGGAGTACCTCACCCAGAACGCCGAGTTGCTCGAGGGTGACTACATCGGCCTCATGTACCGGCCGCTCGAAGCCAACCAGGCCGGCACCGACCTGGAGGCCCTGGTCGAGCAGATGTCCGCCGCCGGCAGCGCCATCAACGACTGGGCCATCATCAGCTGGATCAACGCCGACCAGCTCTTCCGCGGCCTGCTCGCCGCTGGCCCCCAGTTCGATCAGCAGAAGGTGGTCGACTCCATCAACAGCTTCACCGCCACCACCAGCGGCGGGTTGACCCACGCCATCGACTGGACCCGTCAGCACAACGCCATCACCCCCGACGACCTGGTCACCAACGCCCCGGCTCAGGAGTGCTTCGCCTACGTGCAGGTCCAGGACGGAAAGGCGGTCCTGATGGGCGACGCCGACAAGCCCCACTTCTGCTGGGATCCGGCCGACGAAGACTGGAAGGAGCCGGTCCCGACCTCGTTCGCCGCCGAGTGAACGAGCTGACCGAGCAGTACCCGTGATCCTCGCCGTCTCAGTGGTAACCGACTTCTTCCAGGCCGTGCTCCAGGGGGTTCCCCCCGGGACCGTCTACGCCCTGGTGGCGATCGGGTTCGTGCTCACGTACAAGACGTCGGGGGTCTTCAACTTCGCCTTCGGGGCCCAGGCGTTCGCCTCGATGGTGCTGTTCCACAAGGCAGCCGACGAGTGGGGCTGGGGAACGGTGCCGGCAGCGATCCTGTCGGTGCTGATCTTCGCCCCGCTCCTCGGCTTCCTCCTGGAGTGGGCGGTCTTCCGCCACCTCCGCACCGCTCCACCGCTGTCGACCCTGGTGGTGTCGCTGGGCCTCACGGTGGCCATACCGTCGCTCGTGACCATCCTCCTCGACTTCTCGCCGAAGAGCGGGTCGAGCCCCCACGGCGTGGTCCCCGACGGACGCACGGTCCGCTACGACCCCTTCGGGGTCTACCCCTTCAGCCGTGACGAACTGGTCGCCACCATCGTCGCGATAGTCGCGGTCCTCGGCCTCGCCGCACTGTTCCGGTTCACGCCGGTCGGTCTGATGATGAAGGCGGTGGTCGAGAGCCCGCGGATGACCGAGCTGAACGGCATCTCGGCCGACCGCGTTTCGGCCGGTGCGTGGGCGCTCTCCTCGTTCTTCGCCGGCTTGGCGGGCGTGCTGATCGCTCCCCGCTTCACGACGTTCAGCGCCAACGAGTACTTCAACATCATGGTCATCGCCATCGCGGCGGCGGCGGTGGGAAAGCTGGTGAGCCTCCCATGGGCGTTCGGCGGCGGTCTCGGGCTCGGGGTGGTCATCGCCCTGGTCTCGACGTTCCTTCCCCGCTGGACCGACGAGTTCGCCTGGCTGAAGCCCGTCCAGGAGAACGTCCTGCCCTCGATCCCGTTCGTGGTGCTCTTCGGCGTGATCGTGTTCGTTCCCGGACTTCGCAAGGCGATCGGTTCCTCCGATCCGCTGGCGGGCGTCGACCCGCCGCGCCAGAACGTCGCCAGCGTCATCACCTCCGCCGGGTGGATGTTCCTGGCGCTCAAGGCCGTCCTGCTCCTCGGCGCGGTCGCCGTCGTCTACACCCAGGCCGACCGCACCTGGACCCTGCTGGTCACCCAGGCGGTGGCCATGGGGATCATCTTCTTGTCCATCACGATCATCACCGGCCTCGCCGGACAGATCTCCCTGTGCCAGGGCGCGTTCGCGGCCATCGGGGCGTTCGCGGTGTACCAACTCGGCGAGGTCCGAGGGATGTCGGTGCTGGTGGCGGTGGTGATCGGCGGTGCCATCGCGGCCGCGGTGGCGGCGGCGCTGTCGCTGACGCTCCGCCAGCTCACGGGCATCTGGGTGGCCATCGCCACCTTGGCGTTCGCTTTCTTCTTCGACGCCGTACTCGTGAAGCAGTCCTGGATCGGCGGCGACTCGCTGGCCCGCAGCCGCATACCGCGTCCTGTGATCGGCACGATCGACTTCCAGGACGACTCGAACTTCCTCCTCCTCGCCGTGATCGTGCTGGCCGTCTGCGCGCTTGGCGTCTACCTCTTCAGCCGCGGCACCACGGGCCGCAAGCTCCGTGCGCTCGGTGGAAGCGAGATAGCGGCGCGGTCGGTGGGCATCTCACCGTCGCGTGCGAGGGTGGCTGCCTTCGCCCTCTCGGGCTTCCTCGCCGCCGTGGGCGGAGGGATGCTCGTGATCGGGCAGGGTTCGGTCAACTACGGCACGAGCTTCGTGCCGTTCCTGGCGCTCTTCTGGCTGATCGTGGTGGTCACCTTCGGCGTTCGCCAACCCAGCGGTGCCATCGTGGCCGCCGCGTTCTTCATCCTGTTCGAGTCGGTGTTCCTCAAGGGCGAGATCTTCGGCTGGATCCTCCGCGGCGAGGACAACATCCCCAGCTTCTTCCCGCTGGCTCCCGACTGGCGCTACATCCTGTTCGGACTGGGCACCATCCAGTATGCACGCCACCCGGAGGGGGTGCTGGCCATGTCGGCTGCCAAGCGTCGAGCCCGAAGCGAACGGCGGGCGGCAGACAAGGTCGTCGTCGACAGCGCCGCTGAGCTGGGGACGCCGGCATGAGCACCGTGCTCGCCACCAGGGGGGTGTCCAAGTACTTCTCGGGGATCATGGCGCTCGACCGCGTGACCCTCGAGGTGAACGCCGGCGAACGGGTCGGTCTCATCGGACCCAACGGCGCCGGCAAGACCACGCTGTTCAACTGCATCCTGGGCGTCCTCCCCGTGGAGGTCGGCGAGGTCGAGCTCAACGGCGAGGACATCACCTCGCTGCCGGTGCACCACCGGGCCCGCAAGGGGATCGGCCGGACCTTCCAGCAGATCGAGTTGTTCGCCGACTCGACCGTACGAGATCACCTGGTCATCGCGTACCGGGCCAACCGGCCCCGCTGGGCGGTCGTGCACGACCTGCTCACCCTCGGAAGGCCTCGCCCCGAGGAGATGGAGGCCTCCGACGATGTGCTGGAGCTCCTCGGGCTCCAGGGCCTGGCCGACGAGCCGGTCGAGCGGTTGAGCCTGGGTCAGGGGCGGCTGCTCGAGGTGGCCCGGACGTTGATGACCAACCCCGACGTCGTGCTGCTCGACGAGCCCTCGTCGGGCCTCGACCGTCGCGAGACCGCCGCCCTGGCCGAGACCCTGGTCGAGATCCAGGCCGAGCGGGGCTTCGCGGTGCTCCTGGTGGAGCACGACATCGAGCTGGTGTCGTCGTTCACCACCCGGAGCTACCTGCTCGACTTCGGACACCTGCTCACCAGCGGACCCACAGAAGAGGTGATGGCCAGCCCCGAGATGCGGGCTGCCTACCTGGGGACGGCGGTGGTGGCATGAGCGCGGTGCTCGAGCTGGACGACGTCCACGCCGGCTACGGACCGTTCCGGGCCCTGTTCGGGGTGAACCTGTCGGTCGCTCCCGGCGAGGCGGTGGCCGTGGTCGGATCCAACGGCGTGGGCAAGACCACCCTCGCCCGGGTGGCTTCGGGCCTGGTCCGCCCGACCTCCGGAAGGGTCGTTGTCGACGGCAACGACTTCACCCGCGCCCGCACGTTCCAGTTCGCTCGGGCAGGCGTCGCCCACGCGCCCGAAGGGCGGTCGACCTTCGCCTCGCTCACGGTGGAGGAGAACCTCGAACTGTCGATCCGGCGGGTACGCGGCAACTCCGGTGTCCGGGCTGGACTCGACGAGGCCTACGAGATGTTCCCTGCCCTCGCCGAGCGTCGCCAGCAGCTGGCCGGGACCCTGTCGGGTGGACAGCAGCGGATGCTCGCCATGGTGCGGGTTCTCGTCGACGCACCGAAGCTGCTGGTGGCCGACGAGCTGTCGCTCGGACTGGCTCCCCTCATCGTGGAACAGGTCTACGAGATGCTGGGTCGGGTGCGCGAGACGGGGACCGCGCTGCTCGTCATCGAACAGCACGTGTCCCATGCACTGAAGCTCTGTGACCGCGTGGTGCTGCTGGATCGCGGTTCGGTGGCCTGGGCCGGGCCCGCGTCGGAGGCCGGCGAGCACGTCCAATCGCAGCTCGGCGTACCCGCCCACTGACCGCCTACGGGTCGCCCTCGTCCTTCTGCCCGCAGGACTGGCCAGGCCGGATCATGCGGCGGTGGCCGTTCTGGTGGCCAGGAAGCGCTCCAGGCGGTCGAGCATCGCTTGGGATCGGGTGAGCAGCCACTCGAGTTCATCGAGCTTCCACATGTTGCTCGCCTCTCCGCCGCTGTCGATGTCGGTGATCAACCACTCCACATCCCTCATGGCCTCCTCGATCGATGCAACCTGATCACGGATCCACAGGCGATGACCACGGGAGGACCCGATGGCGTGGTCGTTCTCACCGATGGTGAGGATCCGTTCGACCAGTTCCAGGTAGCCGGGAACCTCGTCCGGCTCGAGTCGGTCGCATTCGGGAGCGTCGTCGGCGTCGTCGAACTGGTCGAGCACGGAGTCGTCGAAGTCGAACCCTTCGTCGGCTTCGAGGGTGCAGAACGGGCAGCGGTCGTCCATGGTGCTTCTCCTGTTTGGTGGCACGGTCCCCGGGTTCGAGGGCCTGTGTGCATTCTCCGCAGGGGGTGTGACAACGGCCGGCGCGCCTGGTTCGACCAGCAGGTTCGTCACAGGAGCCCGTGAGCCGTCGTAGCGTGCGGGCCATGACGAACAACGACGGGGCCACGAAGGGCGATGGGGCCAAGGAGATCGTCGACGGGCTGGACCGACGGACGAAGATCCGGTTGCTGTCCGGTTCGGGGATGTTCCAGGTGCGAGGCCTGCCAGAGCACGGGCTCGACCCCATCGACGTCTCGGACGGCCCCCACGGGCTGCGCCACCAGTCCCGGGGCGGCGATCACCTGGGCGTGGGCGGATCCAATCCGGCCACCTGCTTTCCCACGGCAGCCACCCTCGGCTCGACCTGGGACGTCGAACTGGTCGAGCAGGTCGGCGTGGCCCTCGGCGAGGAGGCGGCCGCTCAGGGGGTCGCCGTGATCCTCGGACCGGGCCTCAACATCAAGCGCCATCCGGCCGGGGGCCGGAGCTTCGAGTACCTGTCGGAGGATCCGCTGCTCAGCGGCAAGCTCGCCGGCGCCATGGTTCGGGGCATCCAGTCCCAGGGCATCGGCGCCTGCCTGAAGCACTACGCCGTCAACAACCACGAGTCGCACCGGCTGGTGGTCGACGCGGTGGTCGACGAGCGGACCCTGCGGGAGCTCTACCTGACCGGTTTCGAGATCGCAGTGCAGGAGTCGTCGCCGTGGACCGTGATGTGCGCGTACAACCTGGTGAACGGGGTCTACGCATCGGAGCACCACGAGCTGCTCCAGACCATCCTGCGCGACGAGTGGGGCTTCGACGGTCTGGTGATGACCGACTGGGGCGCGGCCAACGACCGGGTGGCGGGGGTGAAGGCCGGTCTCGATCTGGAGATGCCCGGTAGCCGGGGTGCCTTCGACGACGAGCTCACGAGCGCGCTGGAGTCGGGTGCGCTCACCGACGAGGAGCTCGACGCCTGCGCCACGCGGGTGGTCGAACTGCTCCAGCGGTCCCGTCGGGATCGGATCGAGGCCGACTACGACGCCCACCACGACCTGGCCCGGCGGGCCGCAGCGGCGGGGGCGGTCCTGCTGACCAACGACGGCATCCTCCCGCTCGCTCCCGCGATGTCGAAGATCGCCGTGATCGGAGCGTTCGCCGAATCGCCCCGCTACCAGGGTGCCGGCAGCTCCCAGGTTCGGCCCACGCGCCTCGACCGGGCCCTCGACCTCATCCGTGAGCGGGTCGGGCCCGACACGGAGGTCGTCTTCGCTCGGGGCTTCGACCCCGAGTCCGGCGAGTCCGACGCCGAGCTCCGCTCCGAAGCGCTCGCCTCGGCTGAAGGGGCCGACGTGGTGGTGTTCTGCGGCGGCCTCCCGGCGCCGATGGAGTCGGAGGGCTTCGACCGCACCACTCTCGACCTCCCCGCCGGACAGGTCGCCCTCATCGAGGCGCTGGCCGCGCGCCGGGCACCGCTCGTGGTGGTCCTCAGCAATGGTGGCGTGGTCCACGCGCCGTGGGCCGACCGGGCGGCGGCCGTGCTCGAGTGCTGGCTGGGCGGGCAGGCCGGCGCCGGCGGGATGGTCGACGTCCTGTTCGGCGACGCCGAGCCCGGCGGACGCCTCGCCGAGAGCGTCCCCGAGCACGTGGCCCACCTGCCGGCCGACCTCAACTTCCCGGGCCGGCCCCGCCAGGTCGAGTACCGCGAGGCCATGGCGGTGGGCTACCGGTTCCACGACGCCAAAGGGGGAGTGCCGGCCAACTTCGCCTTCGGTCACGGGCTCTCCTACACGAACTTCGGCTGGAGCGAGGCCAAGCTCGAGGGCACGGGGACCGACGTCACCGTCTCGGTCCGGGTCGCCAACACCGGGAGCAGGGCGGGCAGCGACGTCGTCCAGGTCTACGTGCGCGACCGTGAGGCCACCGTGCCCCGACCCGACAAGGAGCTCAGGGGATTCGCCAAGGTGCACCTGGAGGCGGGGGCGAGCGAGGTCGTCTCCATCACCCTCGACCGCCGGGCGTTCGCGGTGTGGGACGTGGAGGCCCACGACTGGCTCGTGGAGGCCGGCGCGTTCGACGTGATCGTGGCCCGGTCGTCGGTCGACATCGTCGCCGTCCTGGCCCACCAGGTCGAGTCGTCCGACGTCGTCGCCCCGGTGGCGGCCCCGGCCACGCTCGTCATGGACGACGCCGAGTTCGCCGAGCGGCTCGGCCGCGCCATCCCGCAGCCCCCGCCCTTGCGGCCGTTCAACCGCAACTCCACCCTGCAGGAGCTGGAGTCCACCCGGGCCGGTCGGATCCTGAGCAAGCAGGTGGTGAAGGCGGGCATCAGCCAAGCCTCCAAGGAGTTCCCCGATCCCGACGCGGCCACCCAGGCCATGGTCCGGGCGGCGCTTCGGGAAGGTCCGCTGCGCGGGCTGGTGCTCCTGAGCGGCGGCCAGCTCCGGTTCCCCGCCCTCGACGCCATGCTCGAGGCCTTCAACGGCAACCCCAAGGGTGCCGTCGCCGTCGTCCGGGATTCTCTCAGGAAGAAGGGCTGAGCCGGTGGGCAAGCTGATCTACGGCTCGAACACCTCTCTCGACGGCTGGACCGAGGACGCCACCGGTGCGTTCGCCTGGGCGCCTCCCGACGACGAGGTGTTCGCGTTCATCACCGAGCTGATGGCATCGGCCGGCACCTACCTCTACGGCCGGCGCATGTACGAGGTGCTGGCGCCGTGGGAGACCGACCCGGAGCTGATCGGCCACACCGAGCTCACGGCCGCCTATGGCGAGGCGTGGCAGGCGGCCGACAAGGTCGTCTACTCGTCGACCCTCGACGAGCCCTTCACCGAACGGACCCGCGTGGAGCGGCGGTTCGACCCCGAGTCCGTGAGGGAGATCAAGGCGTCGGCGTCGAGCGACGTGCTCGTCGGCGGTCCGAACCTGGCCGCGCAGGCCTTCGAGGCCGGGCTGGTCGACGAGGTCCAGTTGTTCGTTTGGCCGGTGATCCTGGGCGGCCGGAACCCCGCGCTGCCCACCGGCATCCGCGTCGACCTGGAGCTGGAGGACGAGCACCGCTTCGCCGGAGGCGTCGTCCACCTCCGCTACCGGGTGGTCGACGCCTGAACCGGACCTGACCGGGCGGGACTCAGGTGGACAGGATCGAGACTCCGGCGGTGCCGGGGGCGCCGTAGAGCTGGGCGTAGCCGACCTTGGGGTTGCCTGGGACCTGGCGGTCGCCGGCGGTGCCCCGGAGCTGGTGGACCAGTTCGTGAACCTGGCGCAGGCCGCTGGCCCCGATGGGCTCGCCGTTGGCGATGAGGCCGCCATCGGTGTTCACGGGGAGCGGTCCGTCGATCTCGGTGGCGCCGTCGGCCAGCAACTTCTCCTGCTCGCCGTCGGCGCAGAAGCCGTTCTCGGCCATGTGGATGATCTCCGCGCCGGCGTCGGTGTCCTGGAGCTGGATGACGTCGACGTCCTCCGGGCCGATGCCCGCCGCCTCGTACGCGGCACGCGATGCGTAAACGGTGGGGGCGTGGTCGGGATCGATCGCCGCCCAGGTGCTGTGGACCTCGTGGGCGCCGTAGGTGCGGGTGCGCAGCGTGGAAGCCCGCAGGTAGACCGGGTTCGACGTGTACTTGTGGGCCTGGTCGGCCCGGCACAGGACCACGGCGGCGGCGCCCTCGTCGGGGCTGCAGAACATGTACTGGGTGAGCGGGTGGTTGAGCATCCGCGAGCTGAGGATGTCGTCCTCGGAGATGGGCTTGCGACGGAAGGCGTTGGGGTTGAGCACGCCGTTGCGGTACGCCTTGGCGGCGACCTTGGCGAGGGTGCGGTCTGAGATGCCGTGGTCGTGCATGTACCGCTGGATCTTCATGCCGAAGAACTTGGTGGTGAGGAAGTAGCCCAT
>JAAZBK010000342.1 GCA_012513855.1 Acidimicrobiales bacterium | reverse complement strand
TCTTCTCTGGGTACCGGTCGTGTTGGGACATCGGGAATCTCCATGAGGGCCGCCCCATGCTCAACGACGCGCCTCTCCGACTGGAGAACGCCGAGGTCGTCGCACCAGGCGAAAGCGGGACCGCTCGGATCCACCCCATCGCTCCGCAGTACTGGGACGGCCTTCAACCGGGGACCACGATCCATGCGCACGAGGGGCCAAGGCGCATCGCTGTTGCCGTCGTCCTGGAACGCGTGTCGCCTTCGGAACCTCAGGCATGAGGTGCCGAGAGGAGGCGCACATGGGGGAAGCGACTCGGGGAGCCACGCAGGGACGCTGTCCGGTTGTTGTGCAGCGGTCACGAGGGTCCAGGCAGCGGGGTCGCGCGGAAGAGCCACAGGTTCCGGTGATCCTCCGTACGGCGTCCCTGATGCACCTCGATGTGGCTTAGCTGCTCGCGACGGCGATCGAGCTTCGTTTCGAGTGCCACCTCGCTGCACCGCTGGATCTTGTGTGGGAGCGAGCCATGGCACTTAGCGGGCCAGCGATGAGCTCTTCCCATTCTTTCCCATGGGTGACCTCCCGGGACTGGGTAGATTCCCGGGATGGACCTGAGCGGGTACCGACACTCGGTGAGTCTGGCGATCGACGCGTCCCCGGAAGCTGTGTACGACTTGGTGGCAGACATCTCTCGCATGGGGGAGTGGAGCCCGGTCGCCACGGGTGGCCGATACGACGAAGACCGCGCCTGGTTCACCGGGATGAACGCCATCGGCGATCACACGTGGGAGACCCGATGCCGCGTCGACCGGGCAGATCGCGGTCGGGCATTCGTGTTCATGAACCACGGCGCGAGCGGCAACCACGAGATGGTCCGTTGGGGCTTCACCCTCGATGCCGCTGACGGCGGCACGCTCGTCACCCAGACCTGGGAGGTGCTGCCCAGCTACGAGGACTCCTTCGCTGAAGAGGAAGCCCCAGGCATGACTTTGGAGCAACGCCTCGACCTCATGCAGGAGATGGCGAGTTCGGGCATGCCCGAAACCCTGAAGAACCTCAAGAAGGTGGCCGAGGCGGGTTAGTGGACTTGGGCTGGGCGCCTGGGCCATCGGACCTCGTCCGGGCCGGTAATCGCTGGAGGGCCAGCGCCGGAACGTAGTGGCACTCAGTGCCACATGCCGTTAGGGTGCGGGGATCGAGCCGGGTACGTGAGCGCGTTCCCAGCGGCTCCACCATGGAACGGAGATGCGCGGATGGGTGCTCTGAGCTTTGACGGCGACGTCATCGTGGTCACCGGTGCCGGTGGGGGCATGGGCCGCTGCCACGCACTGGAACTGGCCAGCCGCGGTGCTCGGGTGATCGTGAACGACCTCGGTGGTCACCCCTTCGGTGGCGGGAGTGACCCGGGCTTTGCCGCGCAGGTCGTGGCGGAGATCCGTGAGGCGGGCGGGGAAGCGGTGGCGAACACCGAATCGGTGTCGAGCGTGGAGGGCGCCGCGAGCCTGACCGAACAGGCGATGGACGAGTGGGGTCGCCTCGACGCTGTTGTGGCCAACGCCGCGATCCTCCGAGACAAGCCCTTCGACGAGATGACCGTCCAGGACTTCGACGACGTGATCGACGTCAACCTCCGAGGAGTGATGCGGGTCTTCCATCCTGCCTTCAAGGCGATGAAGTCCAACGGCGGGGGACGGCTGGTGGCCGTCACGTCCAGTTCGGGTCTGGTCGGTGCTCGGGCGCAGGCCAACTACGGGGCTGCCAAGTCGGGTCTGCTCGGCCTGACCCGAGCGCTTGCGCTGGAGGGTGGCGACATCGGCATCAAGGCGAACCTTCTGGCTCCGGGTGCGCTGGGGACGCGGATGCACACCGCGATGGTGGAGGCGGCCACGTTCCATGCTGACGCAAGCGCTGATCTGGTCAAGAACGAGGCTGCCGCGGAGTACCTCAAGCCGGAGCGGGTCAGCCCGATGGTCTCCGTCCTCACCCACCCGACCTGTCCGGTGACTGGGCAGATCCTGTGCTCGTGGGGTGGTTGGTACGGCCGCTTCGGGGTGACGGTGAACAAGGGTTGGGCGTTGCGGGGCGGGCCGGCGACGGCCGAGGACATCGTGGAGAACTGGCCCCGAGTGGTCGACGAGGAAACAGCGCGCGACGCAGGACTGGACTCGTTCAACCAACAAGGCTGACGGCTTGGCCACGCCCGGAGGTCTCCGACACGGGCAGAGACCGGGCATGTCGGGCCCCGTGAAGCAGGCTGATAGGAAGGCACCGTGACGCCGAGTCGACCCAAGTCGAACAGACCATTCGCCAGCTCCAGGGCAGCGGTCGAGAAGGTCGCTCTGGAACTGTTCGCCGAGCGCGGGTTCGACGACACCCCCGTCGAGGAGATCGCGGCTGCAGCCGGCATCTCACGCCGCACCTTCTTCCGGTACTTCCCGACCAAGGCAGACGTCCTGTTTGGCGAGTTCGACGTGCTGATGGACGGTCTCGATGCCTGGTTCGACGAGGCGCCCGACGACCAGCCGATGTTCGCGGTGATCGCCGAAGCGACCATGCGCTTCAACCGCATCCACACCGACGGGTTGGTGGCGCATCGCGAGCGCATGAAGCTGATCCTGCAGACCCCGGCGCTACGAGCGAACGGTGTCCTGCGCCAAGAGGAGTGGGTCGGGGTGATCGCCCGCTATGCCGCTCGGCGCCTGGGCGTGGCGGAGGGTTCGTTGGAGGCGCAGCTCGCCGCCCAGCTGTCGATCGGCGCGGCCAACGCGGCCTACGACCAGTGGCTGCGCGGCGAGGAGCGCGATCTGGCTGAGCTGGTCGACCGCTCCTTCGCCATGATCGAGACGCTGTCTCGAACTGCGCCCGCGGAGCCCCGCTCCGGCAAGCGCCGATCGGCATCGGCCAGCTGACCGCTGATCTGTTGCGCCGGCCGCACCTGGCCGCTCAAGCCATCAGTGAGGCGGGGGTGGGACAGCGTCGTTGTTGAGCCCCGGAGCCATCAGGTACAGGCAGAACTCGTTGCCCTCGGGGTCGGCCATGCACCGCCACTGGAACCCGTCCAACCCGTGGGTCTTGCCGGGCTCGCGCCAGGTGGCCCCAAGGTCCAGAGCCTTCTGGGTCGGACCCTCCAGGTCGTCGACGACCAGGTCGAAGTGGGCGCGGTTCTTTCCCGACTTTGCCTCGGGCACCTTCTGGAGAACGATCATCAGGCCCTCCCGATTCGCGTCCAGTGCGGTGTAGCGACCGTCGTCGTAGCTGACCAGGACCTCGACGTCTTGCATCTTGCAGTAGAAGTCGGCGAGGACGGGCGGGTCCTGGCTGTCGAGGACGATGTAGGCGGGCATGGCTCGGCCTTTCAGGCGGTGGGGAGGTGGACGGGAAGCGTGGACCAGCCGCGGACCTGTGAGCTGTCGAGGGCGGCGTTGGCGTGGTCGACCTCCCAGTCGGGGAACCGGTTGAGGATCTCGTCGAGCGCTACTCGGGCTTCCAGGCGGGCCAGCGCCGCACCGAGGCAGAAGTGGATGCCGTGTCCGAAGGTGAGGTGGTGGCTGACCGGCCGGCTGACGTCGAAGCGGTCTCCGTCGGGCGGGAACTCCCGGTCGTCGTGGTTGCCCGACGCCATGATCACCATCATCACGCTCCCGGCGGGGACCGTCTGCCCGTGGAGCTCCACGTCTCGGGTGACGTAGCGGCAGGTCTGCAGCGCCGGCGGTTCGAAGCGCAGGATCTCCTCGACGGCGTTGGGGACGAGGGACCGGTCCTCGGCCACCTGGCGGCGTTGGTCGGGCAGGTCTCCGAGGATCCTGCCCATGTGGCCGATGACCCGGTTGGTCGTCTCGTTGCCGGCGGTGGCGAGCACGTTGACGAAGATCAACAGCTCGTCGTGGGTGAGGGTCCGGACCGTGCCGGTCTCGTCCTCGAACTCGCCGACCATCAGGGCCGTCATGAGGTCGTCGGAGGGGTGTTCGCGCCGCCAGTTGATGTAGTCCTCGAAGAACGTGGCGTCGGCGAACTGGTCCTCGGTGAACTCTCCGGGCTTGCCGACCTCGCGGCGGATGCCCTCGTCCTTGTGGCGGCGGAGATCTTCCTGATCGGCGATCGGTATGCCCAGCAGCATTCCGATCACGGCCATCGGGAGCCGGGCCCCGAGGTCCATCACGAAGTCGAGCCGATCCGACCCGACCAGGGGATCGAGCGTGTCCTGGCAGAGCTTTCGGATCCGCGGCTCGAGGGCGTTCATCTTCTTCGGGGTGAACACCCGTGACAGCAGGCTGCGGTGGGCGGTGTGGAGCGGTGGATCCTCGAAGATGAACACCCCCGACGGGAGCTCGATGTCCATCTTGATGAGCTCGAGGATCCCGCCCTTGGCCGAGCTGAAGGTGGTGTGGTCCTTCAGGACCGCTTCGCAGTCGGAGTACCGGCTGACTGCGAAGAAGTCGTGCTCCTCGTTGTAGTAGAGCGGCGACTCTTCGCGCATCCGCCGGAACACCGGGTACGGATCGAGCTGGAGATCCGGGTCGTAGGGGTCGTAGTAGATCTCGTGGCGGTGCTTCGTGGTCAACTTGGGCTCCCCATGGCCGGGCCGCATCCTGAAGTATTGGTGGCACTGAGTGCCACGAGGATCATGTCACGCGCTGTCGGGCGCGTCCACCTGCTCAGCGGACCGACACCGGCAAGGTCTCCCAGCCACTCACCGTCGAGGACTGGGCGAGGCGTGCCTTCCCCTCGTCGACGTGCCATTCGGGGAACCGGGCCAGGACCTCTTCGAGCACGACCCTCCCTTCGAGGCGGGCGAGCGCGGCGCCGAGGCAGAAGTGGATGCCGAACCCGAACGTGAGGTGCGGGCCGCGACGGTGGATGTCGAACCTGTCGGGCTCCTCGAAGCGACGATCATCCCGGTTGGCTGCACCGGTGACGAAGACGATGGTGCTGCCGGCCGGAACGGTCTGCCCGTACAGCTCGACGTCTCGGGTGACGTAGCGGGCGGCGTGGGGAGCCGGAGGCTGGTAGCGGAGCAGTTCCTCGATCGCGCCGGGGATCAGGCTCGGATCGTGATGAAGCTCCGTGCGCTGATCGGGGTTCTCCGCCAGCACGCTCCCGGCCCATCCGATCACGTGGATGGTGGTCTCGTTTCCGGCGCCGGAGATCACGTTCACGTAGGTGAGGATCTCCTCCCTGGTGAGCCTCCGCTCGACCCCGTGCTCGTCTTCGAACTCGGCTTCGATCAGCATCGTCATGATGTCGTCGGAGGGGTTCTTCGCTCGCCAGTCGACGTAGTCGGCGAATGCTGCACCCGCCGCAAACTTGGGCGTCATGCGCATCGGCTTGCCGTCCTTGGTCCGCATCTGGGCCTCCGGCCGATCCCGCAGCGCCTCCTGATCCTCGTCGGGGATGCCGAGCAGCATCCCGATGGTGCGCATCGGCACCAGTGCCCCCAGGTCGGCGATGAAGTCGAATCCTTCGGAGCCCACGTGGGGGTCGAGGCAATCGGCGCAGAACGCTCGGACCTTGTCCTCCAGCGCCAACATCTTCTTGGGGGTGAAGACACGTGACAGCAGACCCCGATGGATCGTGTGCACGGGTGGGTCCTCGTAGATGAGAACCCCCGACGGCATCTCGAAGCCCGCCTTGATCAGCTCGACGATGTTGCCCCGCTTGGAGGAGAACGTCGCCCAGTCCTTGATGCCCGCTTCGCAGTCGGCGTAGCGGCTCATGGCGAAGAAGTCGTGCGCGTCGTTGTAGTAGAGGGGTGCCTCGTCGCGCAGACGCCGGTAGGTCGGCTGCGGATCAGCGGCGATCTCGGCGCTGTAGGGGTCGTAGTAGACGGGACTTGTAGCGGTGCTCATGGCGTCTCCTGTGTGCGATGGGGACTGCTCCGGCTGTTGCGAATCGCCAGACGCCGCCCCTCGTCGCCGGCGTTGCTCCTTGGAAGGCGGCGGTCACCTAGCGCGCCCGATCGCGATCTGTTTACCGCATGATGGCACTGAGTGCCACCGAGGATCGGCCGCCCTCCGTCGGCTTGGATCTTCTGGTGGCACTGAGTGCCACAAGGTAGTACCGTCACCTCCGACACGAGAGGTGAGCGACATGGCGCAGAGGGACACAGATCGCCCGACCCAACGGGGCGAGGTGCAGGATCGCTACGTGGTGGTATCGACCGACAGCCACGTCGGTCCGTCGGTGAAGGACCAGCTCCGCGACTACTGCGAGGCTGGCGACCTCGCCGAGTTCGACCGGTTCGTCGAGGAGATGGAGAGCCACGGGATGATGTCGTGGCGGTCCTCGGAGGCCGACAAGCCCGGTGCCGACGAGAGCTGGTCGCTCGGCCGATCCCTGTCGAGCAAGGCCAAGAAGAAGGCCGCCGGCGCTGGCACTTCGGCGGGGTCCACGGCAGGCGGCGATGCCGGTCGGCCCGCCAAGCTCGGCGACGACGACGCGCAGAAGTTCGGCCGGGTCGCCGGCATCCGCAACGTCGACCAGGTCGACAAGTTGTTCCTCCAGCGCAGCTACGAGGCCAGCCTGATCCCCGGCTTGCAGGACCACTCGGCTCGGATCGCCGACATGGACCGCTCAGGCGTGGCTGCCTCGGTCATCTACCACGGTGGTCTGAACGGCCAGTCGATCCCGTTCTCCACCACCGGTCTGATCACCTGGGGCCACACCCGCTACAACCACCTCGAGCCGGCTGGGGTGCGGATCTACAACCGGTGGCTGGCCGACTTCGTCTCGGATGCGCCGGAGCGACACGCGGGCATCGCCCACATCCCGATCTCGGATCCCGAGGCGTGCGTTCGTGAGGTCGAGTGGGCCGCGGCCAACGGGCTCAGGGGCATCAACCTCCCAGCCCCGCGGGGTGACTTCCCGATGCTCAACGACGAGGTGTGGGAGCCGCTGTGGGCCGCGTGCTCAGACACCGGGATGTCGCTCAACACCCACGGTGGAGGCGGCGAGCACTTCCCGTACCAGGGTGCCGGTGCGCAGTCGATGTACATGATGGAGACCACGTGGCGCACCCGGCGGGGCGTGTGGGTGATGATCCTCGGAGGGGTCTTCGAGCGGTACCCGTCGCTGAAGCTAGTGATCACCGAGCAGTGGCTGGACTGGGCCGTCCAGGTCATGGCCGACCTCGATGGGCTCCACACCGGCCCCGGGGGCATGGCCCTGCGGGCGACCCTCCCCGAGAAGCCGTCGGAGTACTTCCGGCGGAACTGCTTCATCGGTGCCAGCTTCCTGGCGAACTGGGAGGCGAAGTTCGCGGTGGAGCACGGCCTCACGTCGAACACGATGTGGGGCGACGACTACCCCCATGCCGAAGGCACCTGGCCCCACACGCGCGAGTCGATGCGTCACACGTTCCACGACGTGGACCCGCCGGATGTCCGCCAGATCCTCGGCGACACCGCCATCGACGTCTACGGACTCGACCGCGCCGCGCTCGAGGAGGTCGCCGCAGAGATCGGCCCGACCACCGACGAGATCGCCACCCCGTACACGCCACCGACCGACGAAGCCCTGGGCCTGTACGCCTTCCGTACCGGTCCCGGGATCTTCGTCTGAGAGCAGAGGCAACCGACATGACGAACGAAGTGGCCGACCGGTTGGACGAGGCATGCAGGCCGGTGACCGCCGACGAGGTCGATCACCTGCACGAGCACGGGTGGGTGAAGCTCAGGGGCTTCGTCGATCCCGACGTGATCGCCGAGGTGCTGGCTCTGGCTCGAGAGGCGATGGGCGTCGACGCCGACAGCAACCCGCTCTCACCGAGGATGGAGAAGGCGATTGCAGCGGGCACGGCCGGGTTGTCGTACTTCAACGCCCAGCCCACCGGGGGAGTGAATCACCCGGTGATCGGAGCGTTGATCAAGGCGGTGGGCAAGAGCGCCCAGGTGCTCCAGAACCGGACGTCACCGTCGGGCGGCCCCCTCGGCGTCCGGTACTACTCGGACTTCTTCGTCCCGAAGCTTCCTTCTGGGCAGCGGTCACGTCACGGAGGAAACGGTGCGACGGCGTTCCACCAGGACTTCATCACCTTCTCCGTCGACCGGTCCGGGGGGATGACCTTCTGGTTTCCCCTGGAGGCGTACGACGGCGACTCGGGAACGATGTCGTTCGTCGACGGATCGCACCGCACCGGCGTGCTCGGCGACTACACCACCTACGGCGACGGCGACGCCCTCAGCGCCTTCCCGGACCTGCAGGATCTGGAGATGACCGAGCCGATGGTCTACGAGGTCGGCGACATCACGGTGCACACCCACCTGACCGTCCACGGGGCCGGTGCGAACGTGACCGACAGACCTCGCTGGGCGTACTTCCTGGTCACCCAACCCGAGGACGTGTGCTGGAACGGCTCGCCCTGTCCGAACTTCGACACGAGGGAGATGCGACCTTGGCAGCCCCTCGGCGACGAGCGATTTCCGGTGATCAGTTGAACATCCCGACCCCCTTCCCGAACCGCGACATCATGCAGATGTGCTGGGTCGTTCCCGACCTGGAGTCTGCGATCGACGGCTGGGTCTCGTCCATGGGAGTGGGCCCGTTCTTCTGGTTCGCCGAGGTGCCCTTCACCGAGGGACGCCACCGCGAACGGCCAGCCGAGTTCCCCGACGTCACCGCTGCCATCGCCTACGCCGGAGACATCCAGATCGAGTTGGTCCAGCAGGACGACGATCAGCCGGGCGTGTTCAGGGACCTGTTCCCGCAAGGAACCGGCGGACTGCACCACGTCGCGGTGGTGTGCGACGACTACGACCGCGACCGCGACGCCTACCTGGCGGCCGGGGTCGAGCTGGCGTTCGAGGGCTTCGCAGGACCCAGTCGCACCAGTTGGGTCGACACGTCCCCGACCCTCGGCTTCATGGTCGAACTGCTCGAGCGCAGCGACATGCGCGACGGCTTCTTCGCCCACATGAAGAAGGCCGCGCAGCGCTGGGACGGCACAGAGCCGATAGTCGGACGGACCTGACCGTGGCGGACCACAGCACCGGAGTCGAGCCACCCTCCACGTTTCCGGAGCTGTTGGCAACGGTCGTCGCCGCCCGTGGCGACCACCCGGCCCTGATCGCCGACGGCGAAGTGCTCAACTACGACGAGCTCGACCAGCGATCCGCGGCAACAGCCCGTGCCCTGCTGGCGCTGGGCGCCGGCAAGGGAACCCGCATCGCAGTGCTGGCACCAGACGGGGTGATGCTGCTCAGCACCTTCTACGGGGCCTTGCGGATCGGTGCTCTGGTCACGCCGGTCAGCACGCTGGCCACACCACTCGAGCTGGCTCACATCCTCCGCACCAGCGATGCCCAGCTTCTCATCGGCTGCCGGCGCTTCCTCCGCCACGACTTCGCAGCCAAGCTGGAGCAGGCCCTGCCAGGACTCAGTACCGCTTCGCCCCGTTCGCTGCGTCTGACCTCGGCCCCCTACCTGCGCTCGACCTTCCTCGACGACGCCGACGGTGTCGGCTGGGCGGAGGAGCACTCGACCCTCCTGGCGCTGGCCGACGCCCCGGGAGCCCCCGACGCCGCACTGCTGGCCGCGGTCGAACGAGAGGTGTCGCCGAGCGACGACGCCTTCGTGGTCTACACCTCGGGCTCGACCGCGGCACCCAAGGCCGTGGTGCACGGTCAACGATCGGTGGCCACCCAGCCCGGGGCCTTGGCGCCGTACTTCCTGCGGACCGCCGACGACCGCACCATGCCGCTGCTCCCGATGTTCTGGATGGGAGGGATCGCGTTCGCTCTGCAGTCGCTCGCCACCGGCAGCACGCTGGTGTACCCGCCGTCTCCGGGCATCGACGACGTGCTCGACACCATCGAGCAGCACGAGGTCACGTCGGTGATCGTGTGGCACCTGGGCGCCAAGTTGCGGGCCGCGGCGATCAAACGTGGCATCGACATCGGCCGAATCCGGGGGCTCGGCGCGCCGGTGGTCGACTCAGCCGGTGAACGGATCCCGAGGCGGCTCCGCCCCAACCTCCTCGGGATGTCCGAGAGCTTCGCCGCCCACAGCGCCGAGCCCATGGACCACCGGCTGCCCGATTCCAAAGCGGGTGCCTCGGGCCGGGCAGTGAACGGAATCGAGCGGCGGGTCGTGGATCCCGAGACCGGCCGGGAGGTGGAGTCGGGCGAGGTCGGGGAGCTCCAGTTGCGCGGCGGGGCGCTGATGACCGGCTTCTACAAGGTCGATCCTCGGGTGGTCTTCACCCCCGACGGCTTCTACCCGACCAACGACCTCGTGCGCATCGACACCGACGGCTACGCGTACTTCGTCGGGCGCACCGGCGACATGATCAAGACCGCCTCGGCCAACGTCTCGCGCCTGGAGGTCGAAGCGGCCTTGAACGCGCTCCCCGAGGTCGAGCTCTCCTTGGTGGCCGGGTTGCAGGACGCCGAGCTCGGGGAACTGGTGGCGGCAGCCGTGGTGCCCGCCGCCGGCACCTCGCTCACCGAAGAATCGCTGCGGGCGGCGCTGCAGGACCGGCTGTCCAGCTTCAAGATCCCCCGTCGCATCGTCTTCATCACCCACGACGACGTGCCGCGGGCCCCCACCGGCAAGGTGCTCCTCTTCGAGCTGGCCAACCTGATCTCGAGCCGCCTGGCCCCGGTGGTCGACGGGCACCAGGAGCCGCCAGAGCCAGCCCGAGAGACGACGATCGACGAACAGAAGGTGACATGGCAGAGACGGTGAAGTCCACGGCCAAGAAGGCCTCGGCGAGCAAGGCCAAGAAGGCAACCGCCAAGAAGGTCACGGGCAAGAAGGCCACCGCTAAGAAGGTCGCGGCCAAGAAGGGTGCGTCTAAGAAGGCCACCGCGAAGAAGGCCGCGTCGAAGAAGGCTGCGCCCCAGAAGGTCGCCGCCAAGAAGTCGACTGGCAAGAAGGCCACCGCCAAGAAGGCCGCGGGCACGAAGGCCACCACGAAGAAGGCCACGGCCACTAGGTCTCCTGCCAAGGCAGGTCCAGCGAGCAGGTCCACCGCGAAGGACGCAAAGCCGAGGGCGAAGGGCCGCAAGGCGCCGCCGGCCGACGAGTTCATCCGCTACGAGAAGGACAAGATCAACAAGATCGCCACGATCACCCTCGACCGGGCCGAGGACCTGAACGCGATGACGATCGACGCCCAGCACCGATACGCGGATCTGGTGAGGTACGCCAACCTCGACGACGACGTGAAGGTGCTCGTGATCCGAGCGAACGGACCCCACCTCGGTAGCGGTGCAGACCTGCCCGAGCTGATGGACATCATGGCGGGGCGGGGCGATGTCTCGATGCACCACCTCGTCCGCGTGCCCGACGACGCCGAGGTCGAGTACCCGCGGCGGGGCTCGTACCGCTACGGCGCATCCAACCTGCAGCACTACACCGACCCAGCCGCCGGGATGCGGTCGCTGCAGGACTTCAAGAAGATCAGCATCCTCGAGGTCCGTGGCTACTGCTACGGCTGGCACTTCTACCAAGCAGCCGACGCCGACATCGTTCTCTCGTCTGACGACGCCCTGTTCGGCCACGCCGCCTTCCGGTACGCGGGCTACGCGGCGCGGATGTGGCAGTGGTGCTCGACCATGGGAGTGCGCAAGTTCATGGAGATGGTGTTCACCGGTCGACCGTTCACCGCCAAGGAGATGCTCGACATCGACTTCGTGAACGCGATCGTGCCGTTCGACGAGCTCGAGTCGCTCACCGAGAAGTACGCGCTCGCGTGTTCGCGGTCTCGGCCGACCGACACCGTCTTCGCCCAGAAGACGTTCTTCAACATCTACAAGCAGTACCAGGGCGAGTACATGGGCAGCATCTTGTCCGGGCTGCTCGAGTCCACCACGGGGCTCCTCAAGCCCGACGGTGATTCGTTCGAGCTGACGAGAGAGACGCTCGAGAGCGGCATCACCAACGGCGTGCGCGACAACGACATGAACTTTCCGCCCGAATGGCGTCTCAGCCACCGGGGGCGGTCCGCCACCTGACACCAGCCAACGGCACGGAGAGGTCCCATGGTCACACTCACCAACGCAAAGGTCTTCGACGGCTGGCGAACCTTGCCCGGCACCCACGACGTCGTGCTCCGCAAGAACCGCATCGTCTCCATCGAGCCCAGTTCGCCCGAACCCCATGGGGAAGGCGACGTCGCGCCCGGCGACGACCTGCGGGTCGATCTCGAAGGTCGGTACCTCCTCCCCGGGCTCATCACCTGCCACCTCCACCCGGACTTCTACAAGCTCAAGATGGCGGCAGGGGAGAGGCCCGGCAAGGAGCTTCCGCCCGGCGTGATGATGGCGATCGGCGTCCGCACGTGCAGGGTGCTCCTAGAGAGCGGCTTCACCGGCTACGCGGGCGCCGCGTGCGCCCACGACATCGACGTCCAGCTCAAGCTGGCGATCGCCGAGGACATCATCCCGGGACCGAGGATCCGTGCCTGCGGCCACCACATCGGGACCACGGGCGACATGAACAACCAGTCCCACTGGTGGCAGGCCCAGGAGACCCCGGGTCTAGACCTCCTGGCCGACGGACCCGACGCGTTGCGAGCGCTGGTGCGCGCCGAGATCGGACGCGGTGTCGAGACGATCAAGATCATGGCCAGCGCAGGCCACGGGATCCCCGGGCGGGTGACGCGCAACATCGCCCGTGACGAGATCGCCGCCATCGTCGACGCGGCCCACGATCGCGGAGCCAAGGTCCGGGCCCACGTGGCCGACAAGGCGATGATCCTCGAGTGCATCGAGCTGGGGGTCGACATCATCGATCACGGCGACGACATCGACCACGAGGTCATCGAGGCGATGGTCGAAGCCGGCACGTTCTGGGTTCCGAGCCTGGTGTACCTGTGGAGCCTCCTGGAGGTCGGTCTCGGTCGGGCGTTCGGCGTCAGCAGGGAGACCTACGACCACGTGCGATCGATGATCCCGTCGGCCCAGGAGGCTGGCGTGCGGATCCTCACCGGCGACGACTACAGCGGGTTCCTGAGGCACCTGATCACCGACGACCCCCTGGACCACCAGGTCGGCAACTACGGACGCGAGTTCGCGTTCTACAGCGACATCGACGGCCTGACCCCCGAGATCCTCCTCAGCTGGGCCACCGGCAACGCCGGCCAGCTGCTGGTGGATCCGCCCGCTCGGGTCGGGGTGATCGAGCCCGGTGCCTATGCAGACCTGATCGTGGTCGATGGCGACCCGCTGGCCGACCTGTCGCTGCTGTCACGCCCCGACGAGTCGCTAAAGGCGGTGATGCGCGACGGAGCATTCATGATCGATCGGCTGTCGGAGGGATCGCCCCGCACGCTGGTCATCGCGTGAGCCGAAGCACACCCACCGAACCAACGAGGAACCGAGATGGATGAACTGAGCGGCCCCAGGGTCGTGTTCGTGACCGGCGCGGCATCGGGCATCGGTCGAGCAGCCGCAGAGGCCTTCACCGCCCGTGGCTGGGCGACCGTCGTCGCCGACGTGAACGCCGACGCCGGAGAAGCTGTCGCCGCCGAACTGTCGGCGCACGGTGAGTGCCGCTTCGTGCGCTGCGACGTCACCGACGACAGCACCGTCGAGGCCGCCATCGCGGAGGTGGTGAGCACCTACGGCCGGCTCGACGCGGCGTTCAACGCGGCGGGGATCGACGGGGAACACGGCAAGCGCACCGCCGACGGCACCATGGAGAACTGGAACCGCGTGATCGCGGTGGACCTCACCGGAACGTTCTCGTGCATGCGGCACGAGATCCCGGCGATCGTCGCGTCGGGCGGTGGTTCCATCGTCAACTGCGCGTCGGTGGCCGGCCTGCGCGCCGCCGCCACCGTCGGCGCATACAGCGCGGCCAAGCACGGTGTGGTCGGCCTCACCAAGACCGCTGCGACCGAGTACGGCCGCGAGGGATTGCGGATCAACGCCATCTGCCCAGGCACCGTCGACACTCCGATGTTTCGAGCTTCGATGCCCCAGAAGATCGTCGACCGCCTCGTGGCGATGAACCCGGTGGGCCGCATCGCCGAGGCCAGCGAGATAGCCGATGTGGCGTTGTGGCTCTGTGAGGACGCACCGGGGTTCCTCAACGGTGAGGTGATCACCGTCGACGGCGGCGCCGGCGCGT
>JAAZBK010000341.1 GCA_012513855.1 Acidimicrobiales bacterium | reverse complement strand
GGACGGGCCAGCTGCAGGCAGCCTGCGGCTGTGGCCCCGGCGGGTCGTGCCTCAGGACAAGATGACGTCCTCGACCACCCTGGCGACGCCGTCGTCGTCGTTGCTGGTGGTCACCAGGTCGGCGGCGTCGATGAGCCGGGGGTGGGCGTTGGCCATGGCCACGCCGAGTCCGGCCCACCGGATCAGCTCCAGGTCGTTGGGCATGTCGCCGAAGGCCACCACCTCGCCGGCGGCGACCCCGTGCTCGACGAGGAGCAGCTCGACGGTGGTGGCCTTGTGGGCGGTGGGGCTCGACACCTCGAGGAAGGACTCGTTGGTCGAGTGGGTGACCAGCGCCCTGGGGCCGATCACCTCCTGGACCCGCGCTGCCGTTCCCTCCGGGGCCGGGTGGGGCATGCGCACGATGAGCTTCGTGACCGACTCGTCGAGGAACGAACGGATGGGCGCCACCACCACGTCGGGGATGAGGTCCTGGAACTTGAAGCCCGAGCCGTCCTGGAACCTGGAGCCCGAGTCCCGCATGGCTTCGTCGACCCCGAAGTCGAAGCCCTGCTCGACTCCCAGGATGGCCTCGGGGAACTCCTTCTCGACGTCGTCGACTATAGAGAGCGCCACCTCCGGCGAGATGTCGTTGCGGTGGACGATCCGGTGCTGGGCCGGGTCGTAGACGGTGGCGCCGTTGGCGCACACCACCAGACCCCGCTCCCCGAGCTGTTCGACCACCGGCGCGATCCAGCGCGGCGGCCGGCCGGTGGCGATGACGACCATGAGCCCCATGTCCTCCGCTCTGGCGATCGCGTCGCGGGTTCTCGGGGAGATTCTCTGATCGGACCGCAGGAGGGTTCCGTCGAGGTCGGTGGCGATGGCCCGGTACTGCACGGGTCGACCGTAGCGAGCCGGAGGGCCCACCACGCCCTTGGAACGCCGAGTGGGCTCGCTACCCTCGGACGAATGGAACCGATGGGCCCGATCGAGGCGCTGGAACGGGTGGCATACCTGCAGGACCGCGGCCTGCTGCCCACCCAGAAGACCGCGGCGTTCCTCAACGCGGCCGACGTCCTTCGGACGCTGCCCGCCGGTGAGGTCGAGTCCCGAGCAGCAGCAGGCACCCTCACCGAACTGGCCGGCATCGGCAAGAGCACCGCCGAGGTGATCAGCCAGGCGGTGGCCGGTCGGGTCCCCGACCGCATCACCGACCTGGAGCAGACCACCCAGGTACCGCTCGGCGCCGGGGCGGAGCTGCGGGCAGCGCTGCGGGGCGACTGCCACAGCCACAGCCTCTGGAGCGACGGCGGAGCCTCGATCGAGACCATGGCCCGAGCCGCCATGGCGCTGGGCCACGAGTTCCTCGTGGTCACCGACCACTCGCCCCGGCTCACGGTGGCCCACGGTCTCAACCGCGATCGGCTGATCGCCCAGCTCGATGAGATAGACCGGCTCAACGAGGAGCTGGCCCCGTTCCGCATCCTCACCGGCATCGAGGTCGACATCCTGGGCGACGGCGAGCTCGACCAGGACGAGGACATGCTCGAACGGCTCGACCTGGTGGTGGCGTCGGTCCACTCCAAGATGCGGATGAGATCCGACGAGATGACCCGTCGCATGTTCGCGGCCATCGCCAGCCCCCACGTCGACATCCTCGGCCACTGCACGGGCCGCAAGGTCAAGGGCTTCGGGCCAGACCTCGCGCACGTCCGTCCCCAGTCCACCTTCGACGCCGACATGATCTTCGCGGCGTGCGCCAAGTACGGGACCGCGGTGGAGATCAACTGCCGACCGGAGCGCCAGGATCCCCCGCCGGAGCTGCTCGACCTGGCCCTGGAGTGGGACTGCCTCATCAGCATCGACACCGACGCGCACTCGCCCGGCCACCTCGAGTTCCTCTCCTACGGGGCCGACAAGGCGGTCGACCACGGCATCGCGCCGGAACGGATCATCAACACGTGGGACGCCGACACGCTCACGGACTGGGCGTCGAGCAAGTAACCGACGCTCAGCGGCTTGGTTCGGCAACGGCGCGACGCGTACCGTTGCACCCCTATGTCGAAGAAGACCACCAAGAAGAAGATCAACGCCCGGCGCAAGAAGGCCAACCACGGCACCAAGCCCAACGCCGGCCGCGGCTGACCTCAGCCGCCCACAACCGAAGATCTGCTTGCACGGCGCAGCCCCGGCTGCGCCGTTTGCGCGCCCCGGCTCGGGCGAGCGACCCCGGTCCGTGCCGTGTCCGGTGGGCGGCGGATCAGGGCAGCGGGAAGGTCGACGGGGTGAGCCACAGCGCTCCGGCAGCCAGCGCGGCGGCCAGGAGCCAGATGGCCACCACCCGCTCGTTGGTCCTGCCGCCGGGCACCAACCGCGCCACCAGCTCGTCGATCGCCAGTCCGGTGCGGAACCGGTGGGAACCCTCTCGGGATGTGACCACGATGATCCCCACCACGGTGGCGCCTATGACCCGGAGGGCCAGGTGCAGCAGCGCCCGCGGCGGATCGATCGATTCCAGCCCGTACCAGCCGGCGAGCGCCACGGCTCCGACCCCCACCACCGGGCTGGCCCGCAGCAGGCAGACCATGACGTTTCGGGTGAAGCGGGCCGGAGCGAGGGTTCCCGGCCCGAGCCGCCGCTCGGCCCAGCCGCCCGCCACCCCGTGCTGGACGCGGAGCCGGTGGGCCACCGAATCGCCGTAGGTGGCGAGCCAGGGCAGGACGACCAGCACCACCAGCGCGGTGACGAGCACCGGGGCCGCCGCTCCCAGCGCCGTGGCCGCCACCGCCAGGGGAACGGTCAGCTTGCGGCGCCCGGGCCGATGAGGCCCCAGCGCCAGCGCCAGGCGGGCGTCGGGAGCGGCCGCCCCGGGCCGAGCGAGATCGACCGGGTCCTCGGGTGAGGAGCCCGGCGGCGGAGCCGCACCCACCGGGATGTGCACCGCTGACCGGGGAACGTGGACCGTGTCGCCGCTGTGCCCTTCCGGTGCGTGGGCAGGAACACCGGGAGCCGCGGCCCTGGTGGCGTCGGGCACCTCCGCCCGTGCGTACGCCGGATCGACCACCGTTCGATCGGAGCGTTCGGAGTCGGGGTCGGTGTCGGTGTCGGTTCCCGGATGGTCGGCCACCGCCGGGACCGCGAAGGCCGGATCGATCACCGTGTGATCAAAACGTCGGGCGTCGCCGGTGCCTGCGGCGTCGCCGTCGACGGACGCGTCGAGGCGGTCCGGCGTCGATGTCGGTTGCGGGCGGCGACGGTGCTCGGTCGCCGACCGCCCCACCGACGTGTCGACCGACCCTCCGGCGGCGAACTGGGCTGCCACCGCGGTGGAACCTGACGGAGCGTCCCTGGGCGGCACGGGCACCGTGTCGAGCAGGCGGGCTCGGGGGCCATCTGGCAGTCGGCCGACGCCGAGGCGGGACAGGAACGCGTCGATGTCCTGGGGCCGATGGCCCGGCTCCAGCTCGAGCCCGTCCATCAACGCATCGCTGACCGGCTTGGAGATCTCGGGGTTGATCCGATGGGGCGGCGTCAGCGCGGCGCCGGTGCTGCGGTCCAACGCCGACACCGGCACCTTGCCCGTGGCCAGGCGGTACAACGTGGCCGCCAGGCCGTAGACGTCGGTGCTCGGCCCGAACCGACCTTCGCCCTGGTACTGCTCGAGGGGCGCGTAGCCGGGGGTGACCACCCGGGTCATCCCCGCGGTGTGGTCCTGGTCGTAGTCGCGGGCCAGGCCGAAGTCGATCACCACCACGCGCCCGTGGTGGGTCATCATCACGTTCGACGGGTTGACGTCGCGGTGGAGCACGCCGGCGGCGTGCACGGGACGCAGGGCGGCGGCCACCCGACCCGCCACGTCGAGCACGTCGGCCTCGTCGAACGGACGGCCGTGCTGGCGCAGGAGGTCGATGAGGGTTCGACCCTCGAGCAGCTCCATCACCAGGTAGGCGGTCCCGTGCTCCTCGAACACCTCGAACACCCGCACGATCCCCGGATGGGTGAACCGGGCCAGCACCCTGGCCTCACGCAGGAACCGCTCCCTGGCCGCCTTGAACGAGGGACGGCCAGCGGGCGGGGTCAGCACCATCGACCCGTGACGGACCGCAGACTCGGGGAACAGCTCCTTCATGGCCACCCGACGTTCGAGCCGGCGATCGCCGACGTCGTAGGTGATCCCGAACCCACCGCGACCGATCACCTTCAAGATCTGGTAGCGGCCGTCGGCGAGTCGGGTCCCCTCGGCCAGCTCTGCCGGTGCGGCCAGTTGCTGGCCGCACCAGGCGCACACCAGCCAGGCGTCGCCGACCTCGTGGCCGCACTGCGGGCACGAGTCGTTCTCCGACGTGAGCGGCTGTGCCGCGATGGCATCCACCACGCTCAGATCGTACGGGCCTCCGGCCTCGATCTGGCTCCACCCTCACAACGGTTCGGGGCACCCGGGGTCGTCCGACGACACCCGACGCCCCCAACCTCTCGACGGGCGACGGTCAGGGGTCGGCCGGATAAGCGCCGGGGTCGTCCCCGTCGCCCGAATCGCCGGCGTGGCCCGGATCGGCCGCGTCGGCGGCATCGACGATCTCGTCCAGCTCCAGCGGGGTCATGGCGATGTCGAGGGCAGACCAGACCGTGCGGGAGAACGGGTAGAAGATCACCGGCGCGAACAAGCCGATGAGCACCGCGATCGTGAGGGGGACGGCCACGCCCGCCTCCGGGTGCTGGTCCTTCCAGAACACGAAGCCCATCACCAGCACGAACAGCAGGCCCTCGGTGACCGCGAAGTTGATGAAGTAGGCACCGACGAAGAAGCCGGGCTCGCGCTCGAAGAGGACCCCGCACGTCGGGCAGCGCTCCTTCATCCGGAACCAACCCACGTACAGGTTGCCGCCACCGCAACGAGGGCACCTCTTGGTGAGGCCTCGACGCAGCAGGGTGCCCCACTCGGGCCTCCCGTTCACCACGTCGTCCACGCTGATCTCGCGTGCCATCGGCCCATCTTCGTCCCGAGGGCCCCGATTCCCAATTCTCGGGCAACTCATGGGGTCGGTTCTCCGGCGGTGAGCGAACATCGGACGGTGGACGTCGACCAGGTAGAACGCCTGCCCCGCCGGATCGACTCGGAACGCCTGGTCATCCGCTGCTGGGAGCCCGACGACGTCGACCTGCTGATCGCTGCCGTGCAGGCATCGCTCGACCACCTGCGGCCGTGGATGCCCTGGATCGCCGACGAACCTCTGGGACGGGATGAGCGGCTCGATCTGATGGACGAGTGGCAGACGGCGTGGGCTTCGGGCGGCGACGTCGTCTACGGGGTCTTCCTCCGTCCCGATCCCGGCTCACCTGACCCAGATCCCGTGGTGGTCGGAGGCGCCGGCCTGCACCGACGCCTCGGACCGGGCGGTCTGGAGGTCGGCTACTGGGTGCACGCCCACCACACGCGCCGGGGCTACGCCACCGAGATCGCCGGGGCGCTCACCGACGCTGCCTTCGCCCAGCCGGACATCGACCGGGTCGAGGTGCACCACGACCGTGCCAACGAGGCCAGCGCCGGCGTCCCGCGCAAGCTCGGCTTCGGCTACGTGGGGAGCCGTCCGAGCGACGTGGTCGCGCCCGGAGAGTCCGGCCAGGAGTGCGCCTGGCGGATCACGCGGGCCGGTTGGCTCGCCTGATCGTCGCTATGCACCGATGGGTCGACCGCCGACGGGGTCCGGACGTGGGTCCCGGCTCGCAGCCACCGCCCTCACGACCAGAACCGGGATTGGCCTCTCAGAAGCCGGGCTTCCAGATCATCAGGTACAGGGCCACCACCACGATCAGGTGGAGGATGCCGCTGAACATGGCGATCTGCTTCTCGGCCGACTCGTCGCCGTTGGCCACCCGCTTCTCGGCCGGGTGCAGGATCCCGAAGAAGATCCCCATGCCCACGAACCAGAGCAGCGCGGCGCCGCTGAGCCAGAGCTGGCTCATCTTGAACACCTTCTCGCTCATGCCGGCCAGGCCGAACCCGACGAAACCGGTGACCACGAACGACGGGCCGTGGATCTTGAGGCTGTTGCCCCCGGCGAGCTCGCTGATGGTCGGGCCCACCGGCTTGCCGGCCTTCTTGAGCCGCATCGACACGAACGGCCACACGAACGCCGGGGCGAACGCCACGATGGCGGACAGGATGTGGATGAACAGCATGACGTTGTAGGGCGTGCTGTCGATCTCTGCGATCACCATCGGTCGGGTCCTCCGGGTGCGGGCGCCACTGGGGCGGGACGGGTCCCGGTCGACGCTAACCGGGAAGCCCCCCGGTTCAGAATCGAGGCGGGTTCGGCGGGATCTGCTTTCCGGGTGGGGGTCCGACTACCGTTCGTCGCCGTGGTTACCCAGGTGAGCGAAGACGTCAAGCTTGCAGCGATCGGCGGCGAGGCCCGCTCCATCGAGGAGTGGCTCACCACCTTCCAGCTGCTCACGGTGGTGCTCGATCCGTACACCCACGAGAGCGCCTGGATCCTGCCGACCGCCCGCCGGTTCCTGGCCAACTTCCGGGGCGCCGACTGCCGGGTGGCGTGGACCGTCACCGCCGACGAGCGCGACGCCAAGCGCTTCCTCGGTCCGCTGGCCGACGAGGTCCTCACCTTCGTCGACCCCGACAGGTCGCTCGTGAAGGGCATGGACCTCGCCGAGCTGCCCGCCCTCGTCTACATCCGCCAGGACCTCGCCGTGATGGGCCAGGCCGAGGGATGGAACCCACCGGAGTGGGAGAAGATCGGAGCGCTCGCCGCCAAGGTCAACTCCTGGAGCTACCCGCAGCTCCCCGCCCCCGGCGATCCCGGCCCCTTCAAGGGCTCCCCCGCCAAGGGCTGACCGGCTTCACCCGGCCGTTCTCCGAGCGCGCCGGGAGCCGGAACGAGGTCAACCAGCGGGTGGACGGTCGATGCTGGTGAGCGCGAGCGCGTCGAGGGCGGCGTCGATCTGCTCGGGCGACAGCTCGCCGGTGGCCTCGACCAGAGACCTGATCGAAGCACCCGTGGCGAGGCTCTGCTTGATCAGGGCTGCGGTGCGCTCGTAGCCGAGGTAGGGGTTGAGCGACGTGGCGATCGACGGCGACGTCTCGGCGTAGGTGCGGCACCTCTCGACGTCGGCGGTGATCCCGGCCACGCATCGATCGGCGAACAGGCGGCTGACGTTGCCGAGCAGCGTGATCGACTCCAACAGGTTGCGGGCGATCAGGGGCAGGTAGACGTTGAGCTCGAGGTTGCCCTGGCTGCCGGCGAAGGCCACCGCCGCGTCGTTGCCGATCACCTGCGCGCACACCTGGGTGACGGCCTCGCAGAGCACCGGGTTGACCTTGCCCGGCATGATCGACGAGCCCGGTTGGAGGTCTGGCAGGTGGATCTCGGCCAGGCCCGTGCGGGGACCGGAGGCCATCCACCGGATGTCGTTGGCGATCTTGGTCAGCGCCACCGCCGCACCGCGCAGCTGGGAGGAGACCTCGACCAGCGCATCGGGAGCGGCCTGGGCGGCGAAGTGGTCCGCCGCCTCGGTGATCGGCAGCCCGGTGCGCTCCGCCAGCCGCGCCGCCACCGCACCGCCGAAGCCGCGGGGAGCGTTGATCCCGGTGCCCACCGCCGTGCCGCCGAGCGGGATCGCGGCCACCCTCGGGACGGTGCCCACCAGCCGTTCCACGGCCTGCTCGACCTGGGTGGCGTACCCGCCGAACTCCTGGCCCAGGGTCACAGGCACAGCATCCATGAGGTGGGTGCGCCCGGACTTGACCACGGTGGAGAACTCCGCCGCCTTCGCCCGAAGCGCGTCGGCCAACTGCGCCAGAGCGGGGACCAGGTCTCGGGTGACGCCCTCGGCCGTGGCGATCTGGATCGCGGTGGGGAAGACGTCGTTGGACGACTGCGACGCGTTGACGTGGTCGTTGGGGTGCACCGCCGCGGGCTCGCCCAGGTGCTCCGACGCCAGCCGGGCGATCACCTCGTTGGCGTTCATGTTGCTCGACGTCCCCGAACCGGTCTGGAACACGTCGACCGGAAAGTGCTCGTCGAGCCGGCCCTCTGCCACCTCGTCGGCCGCCATGCGGATGGCCGCACCCACCCGCTGGTCGACCGCCTCGACCTCGTCGGACTCGGCGTTCACCGCCGCCGCCTCCGCCTTGACCAGGGCCAGCGCCCGGATGAGCGCCGGCGCGATGGGACGACCCGAGATCGGGAAGTTCTCCACCGCCCGCTGGGTCTGCGCACCCCAGTGGGCGTGAGCCGGAACCGACACCTCCCCCATCGAGTCGTGCTCGGTCCGGAACTGCTCGGGGTCGTGGTCTGCAGTCGCATCAGCCATGGCTCCGGTCTATCGCCAAGGTGGCAGCCCTGCTCCTCGATCGGTGCCGCCATCGCTCGTCCGCCAGATGGCCTGTCCGAGCCTCGCGGCCGTACCCTCGTTGACGTGAGCGACTTCTCCTACACAGAACTCCTTCCCCTCGGCCCCGATGCCACCACCTACCGGAAGCTCGACATCGACGGCGTTTCCACCGTGGAGGCCGCCGGGCACACGTTCCTGCGCGTCGAGCCCGAGGTGCTGACCGCCCTGGCGAGCGAGGCCATGCACGACATCGCCCACTACCTGAGGCCCGGCCACCTGGCCCAGCTGGCCCGGATCCTCGACGACCCCGAGGCCTCGGCCAACGACCGCTTCGTGGCGCTCGACCTGCTCAAGAACGCCAACATCTCCGCCGGTGGCGTGCTGCCCATGTGCCAGGACACCGGCACTGCCATCGTGAAGGGCAAGCGGGGTCAGTTCGTGCTCACCGGCGGCGGCGACGAGGCCGCCCTGGCCCGCGGCATCTACGACACCTACCAGCGCGACAACCTCCGCTACTCCCAGATGGCGCCGCTCACGCTGTGGGACGAGAAGAACACCGGCACCAACCTGCCGGCCGAGATCAAGATCAACGCCACCGACGGCGACGCCTACAAGCTCTTGTTCATGGCCAAGGGCGGCGGCTCGGCCAACAAGAGCTTCCTGTTCCAGGAGACCAAGGCGCTGCTCAACCCCACGTCGCTGCTGAAGTTCCTCGACGACAAGCTCCGCCTCCTCGGCACATCGGCCTGCCCGCCGTACCACCTCGGCGTGGTCATCGGCGGAACGTCGGCCGAGTTCGCGCTGGAGACGGCCAAGCTCGCATCGGCCCGCTACCTCGACACCATCCCCACCGAGGGCTCCGAGGCCGGCAACGGCTTCCGCGACCTGGAGATGGAGGCGGAGGTCCTGAAGCTCACCCAGGCCTTCGGGATCGGCGCCCAGTTCGGCGGCAAGTACTTCTGCCACGACGTGCGGGTGATCCGGCTCCCCCGGCACGGCGCCTCCTGCCCGGTCGGCATCGCCGTCTCGTGCTCGGCCGACCGTCAGGCGCTGGCCAAGATCACCAGCGAAGGCGTCTTCCTGGAGGAACTGGAGCGCCACCCGGCCCAGTACCTACCCGAGGTCACCCACGACGACCTCGGAGGCGACGTGGTCCAGGTCGACCTCAACCGCCCGATGAGCGAGATCCGCGCCCAGCTCACACAGTACCCGGTGAAGACCCGCCTCTCGCTCACCGGCACCGTGGTGGTGGCCCGCGACATCGCCCACGCCAAGATCGCCGAACTGCTCGACAGCGGCGGCGAGATGCCGCAGTACCTGCGCGACCACCCGGTGTACTACGCCGGTCCGGCCAAGACCCCCGAGGGCTACGCCTCGGGCAGCTTCGGCCCCACCACCGCGGGCCGAATGGACTCCTACGTCGGCAAGTTCCAGGAGGCCGGAGGGTCGCTGGTGATGCTGGCCAAGGGGAACCGGTCCCAGCAGGTCACCGACGCGTGCCAGGCCCACGGCGGTTTCTACCTGGGCTCGATCGGCGGCCCGGCCGCCCGCCTGGCCCAGGACTGCATCCGCCACGTCGAGGTGCTCGAGTACCCGGAGCTGGGCATGGAGGCGGTCTGGCGCATCGAGGTGGAGGACTTCCCCGCCTTCATCGTGGTCGACGACAAGGGCCACGACTTCTTCGCCGAGGTCACCACCCCCGTCGCCCTGGGCGCCAAGG
>JAAZBK010000049.1 GCA_012513855.1 Acidimicrobiales bacterium | reverse complement strand
CCGATGTGGGTGTAGAGCAGGCCGTTCTGCTTGGCCATGGCCGGGGACATCTCGGTGGCCTCCCATATGGCTCGCACCGTGCCCTGGATCGCGATGGGGTCGCGCTTGGCGATCTGGGCCGCGATGTCGGCGGCGCGGGCGCGCAGTTCGGCGGCCGGGACCACCTCGGTGACCAGGCCGATCTGGCGGGCGGTGCCGGCCGTGATGCGCTCGTCGGAGCCCATGAGCGCCCAGCGCAGCACCTCACCGAGAGGCACGCCTCGGTGCAGCATGCCGATGGGTTCGACGGCAGACACGATCGAGCCGTTGGCGTGCGGGTCGAAGAACGTGGCGCTGTCCGATGCGATCACGATGTCGCTCTCGTTCACCAGGTACTGACCGCCACCGGCGCACATCCCCTGCACCGCACAGACCACCGGCTTCCACACCTGGTTGGACCGGGGACCGAGGTGGACGCCCGGGTCGACGTGGTTCCAGATGTTGTCGTCGCGCCACCAGACGCCCTCCTTCACGTCGAGCCCGGTGGAGAACGCCTTGTCGCCGTTGGCCTGGAGCACCACCACGTGCACGTCGTCGGACTCCCGCACCAGGTCCCACACGGAACGGACCTCTTCGCACATCGTGCGGTTGAACGAGTTCATGCGGTCGGGCCGATCGAGGGTGAGGGTGGCCACGTGGTCGTGGACCGTGAACTCGATGGTCTCGAACTGCGCGGCGTCGTTCTCCCGGGATGTCACGGGCATAAATCGTATGCTGATTTAGATGACGACCGGGAGGAAGGCGGCCAGGACGGCCAAGACGCACGCGATCGTGGCCGACCAGATCCGCCGCCAGATCGTCAGCGGGGAGCTGGCCGAGGGCGAGCACCTCCCATCGGAGGAGGATCTGACGGTCCAGTTCGGCGTGGCCCGGACCACGTTGCGCGAGGCGCTGCGGGTGCTGGAGTCTCAGGGGCTCATCGCCATCCGGCGGGGGCGCGGAGGTGGGCCGGTGGTCACCCATCCCGACCTCGGACCGGTGTCGACCGCGCTGTCGACGTCTCTACAGATCCAGGGGGTCACGGTGGGCGACCTGGACGCGGCCCGTCGTCTCATGGAGACCGAGATCGCCGGCCAGCTCGCCCGGCACCACAGCTCTGACGACCTCAACGTGATCCAGGCCGCGGTGGACCAGGCCGCTGGGGCGGCCGAGCGAAACGACCCTCTCGCCTTCGGCCTCGCCGCGGCGGGTGTCCACTCGGCGTTGGTGGAGCGTTCGGGGAACACCACGTTGACCACGCTGTCACAGCTGCTCGACCACATGGTCCGGGCGTACTACACCCGCAATCGGGAGATCGACCAGCGCCTGATGCGCCGAGCTGTCCGTGGCTACAACAAGCTCCTCGACCTGATCCGGGCAGGAGACGAGGCGGGAGCGGTGGAGCACTGGGACGCGTCGATGCGCTACACGGTCGCCATCCGGGACCCCGACGCCTCCCTAACGTCGCTGTCCCCGGACGATGCACCGGATGCACCCGGGGCGCGCACCTAGCTAGCGAGGAAGGCCCAGCACCCGCTCGGCCAGCAGGTTGCGCTGGATCTCGTGGGTGCCGCCGGCGATGCGCGACTGGCGGGTGGCGTTGAGGTCGTGGGCGGGGATGTCGCCGTCGACGTCGTCGCTTGCCCACGCAAGTGCGGCCGGGCCGGAGATGTCTGCCACCAACTCGGAGCTGGTCTGCTCGAGGGTCCCGGCGATGAGCTTCATCATCGAGCCGGCGGCAGGGTGGCCGTCGCACAGGCTGCCGTCGGCGTAGCGGTCCCTCACCCACTCGAGCACTCGCTCGGCGCTGACCACCGCGGCGATCCGCTGGCGGACCGTCGCGTCGTCGACCTTGTGGTGGCTGGTGGCGGCGCCGATCACCTGACGAGCACGTCGGCCCCCACCGCAGCCGCCCATGTAGCCCGACCGCTCGCCGCCCAGCGTTCCCTGCGACACGGCCCACCCGGCGTTCACCTCGCCCACCACCATCTCGGGTCCGAGGCGGACGTCCTCCAGGAAGACCTCGTTGAAGTGGCGACCACCGGTGATGTCGACCAGTTCCGTCACCGTCACCCCGGGCGCGGCCATGGGAAGCACGAACATGGTCATGCCCACCTGGGGCTTGGCGGCGTCGGGGTCGCTCCGGGCGAGGAGCAGGCCGAAGTCGGCTCGTGCCGCGTACGACGACCAGACCTTCTGCCCGTTCAGCACCCAGCGACCTTCCACCAAGGTGGCTCGGGTCCGCAGGGAGGCCAGGTCGGACCCGGCGTCGGGCTCGGAGAACAGCTGGCACCACTGCTCCTCGGCCCGCACCAGCGGCGGGACGTAGCGGGCCTTCTGCTCCTCGGACGCCGAGCGCAGCAGCGTGCCCAGCACCAGGTGCATCCCGATTCGGAGCGGACGCAACGAGGGCGCGTCGAAGTGGCGCAGCTCTGCCTCCAGCACCTTGTGGTGAGCCGGCGTCAGGCCTCGCCCGCCGTGCTCGACGGGGACGTGCGCGGCCGCCAGTCCGGCAGCGGCGAGGTCTCGCTGCAGCGCAACCGCCGCGTCGACGAGCGGCTTCTCGCCACCCGGTGCTCGGGTGATGATGTCTTCGCGGCGATCGTCGGCGAGCGGGTCGAGCGGAGAGAAGCGAGCCTCCAGGAAATCCCGGACCTGGGCGCGGAACGCGTCGATGCTGGTCTCCGACGTCTCGCTACCCGACGTCTCGCT
>JAAZBK010000340.1 GCA_012513855.1 Acidimicrobiales bacterium | reverse complement strand
TCGGTCGACCTCCAACTGGCGGCTTCGATCACCGTCGATGAAGCGACGGCCGCTGGAAACGAGGACGAGACCGGCGAGGTGCGAGTGCGCGCCGAGTTCGATGTTGTTCCAGAGCCCGGCCGAGGTTGGCAGCTCGACATGGATCAGCACATTCGGGGGGCGTACACCATCGTCGACGACAACCATGCCGGCCGGGCGTCGATCCCGCCATGGATCGACTGCTGGTACCAGGTCAATCCCGGGACCCGCGCCGCCGACGGCACCTGGACCTACGCGCCGGGCCCGTGGGACAAGTTCAGCATCAACGTCGTACCCGCCAGCACCGGCAACCAGACCGGCTACTACAACCAGGGCATCGAGAGCGACTGGGGTGAACGCTCCATCACCGGTCAGGTGCGCTCCCGGGTCACGGTGGAATGCCCGTTCATCCTCCAGGTCTGGTCGTGGAGCCAGTTCGGGCACTTCGGCGGCAACGAAGCCTCCATACGGTTGGGCTTGAACGGCACCCTCAGCAGGAACGTCACGTCTGAGGACTACGTCGAGCACCACCCCCGCGACATCGCCGAGGACGGCTTCTTCTTCAGCGCCGAGGTCCACCCGATCGACCTCTGACGCAACCGAGGATGGGCCGAGCGGAGGGCAAGCGACCGGACCGTAGCCGAGGAGGAACCCTCGAAAGGGCCGTGAGCGGCGGATCTCAGCACCGGTGGACGGGCCGAGATCCGCCGCTCACGACAGAACCAGGGTTCGGGTCGTCAGGCGACCGCTGGACGGTCTCAGTCGCCGCCGGAGATCTCGGTGACCGACTTCTTGCCGGCGGAGATCCACGGCATCATCGAGCGCAGTTCCTTGCCGACGGTCTCGATCTGGTGGTCGGCGCCCTTCTTGCGCAGGGCGTCGAAGTTGGAGCCACCGCCCTTGACCTCGTTGACGAACTGCTCGGCGAAGCGGCCCGAGGTGATGTCGTCGAGCACGTTCTTCATCTCGGCCTTCACCGCAGGGGTGATGATGCGGGGGCCGGTGACGAGGTCGCCGTACTCGGCGGTGGTGGAGATCGAGTAGCGCATGCCGGCGATCCCCTCCTCGTACATGAGGTCGACGATCAGCTTCAGCTCGTGCAGGCACTCGAAGTAGGCCATCTCGGGCTGGTAGCCACCCTCCACGAGGGTCTCGAAGCCGGCCTGGACCAGGGCGGTGAGGCCACCGCAGAGCACGGCCTGCTCACCGAACAGGTCGGTCTCGGTCTCCTCGGTGAAGGTGGTCTCGATCACGCCGGCGCGGGTGCCGCCGATGGCGTCGGCGTACGCCAGGGCGAGGTCGCGGGCTCCACCGGAGGCGTCCTGCTCCACGGCGATGAGGCACGGCACGCCGCCGCCCTCGGTGTAGGTGCGGCGCACCAGGTGACCCGGGCCCTTGGGCGCGGCGAGCGCCACGTCGACGCCGGCGGGCGCCTGCACGTAGCCGAAGCGCACGTTGAAGCCGTGGGCGAAGAACAGGGCGTCGCCCTCGTTCAGGTTCGGGGCCACGTCGGCCTCGTACACGGCGGCGATCTCGGTGTCGGGCAGCAGCATCATGATGACGTCGGCCTCGGCGGCGGCCTCGGCGTTGGA
>JAAZBK010000339.1 GCA_012513855.1 Acidimicrobiales bacterium | reverse complement strand
TCACCAGCGAGGGCGGCGCCCGGATCTCCGATCTGGTGGGCGACCAGCAGGTCCTCGTCGTCGAGCTCGACTACTCCGACATCACCTACTCGCTGCGTATCGCCGATACGGCTCACGCCGACGCCCGCGTCAGCGAGCTGCCTGTGCTGCTGGAGCTGAACGGCGAGGCCTTGGACAGCGCGGTCGTGGGCGGCGATGGCACGCAGGCGGTGAGCGTGATCACCCCGAGCTCGACGAGCACGATGGAGGGCGGCCTCTACCTGATCGCTCTCGACGGGTCCCAGGAGCCGCAGTTCATCGGTGATCGGTTCGATGAGACGGCGCTCACCGGGCACCACCTCCTCGCCTGGCCGGACGCTCCCTAGCCTCGATCTTTCATCGGGTGCGGTCGTGGGGGTGGTCGGCGTCGGTGCCGGGTGCTGGTCGTGATTCTGTCGTGTGGGTGTGACGGGGTGTCCGCGTGTCGCTGTGGTGGGCGCCGGTTCCTGCCGGGTGGTCCTTCGGGTCGTGGTGGACAGGGTGTGGAGGTCAGGTCGGTGTCGTGCGCAGGGCGCGGAGTCGCTGGTGTGCTTCGATCACGAGCGTGGCCCAGTGGTAGGTGTTCTTGATCCGTAGGAGTACCTGGCGGGCGTGACGTGCGAGCACGGCTGGAGCGTTGAACAGCCGCAGCCTGAGGCGTTTCGGTTCCCACGTGTGGGCGGGTTGTCCGGTCAGTCCGAGGAGGGCGAGCCAGGCCATGAGGTCGCTGGCGAGCGCGGCGATGTGGAGCCAGATCTGGTTCTGCGAGAGCGATTTGAGTGGGAGGTTGCGCAGCCCGGTGTCCTGCGCCTACGCCAGCCAGGGCAACCACCAGTTGTCGGTGGCCGACGTCGACGGCGACCAGCGCGACGAGATCGTCTTCGGCTCGATGACGATCGACGACGACGGCACCGGCCTCTACAACACCGGGCTCGGCCACGGCGACGCCCTGCACGTCTCCGACCTCATCCCGAGCCGGGACGGCCTCGAGGTGTTCGCAGCCCACGAGTCGATGGCCCAGTCGGGCAGCCGCGGCGCCACCATGCGGGACGCCGCCACCGGCGAGATCCTGTGGTCCATCCCCGCGACGCGGGACACCGGCCGCGCGGCGGCCGGCGACATCGACCCCCGCCAAGACGGCGCCGAGGCGTGGGCGATCGGCGGCGAGTATGCGTGGAACTCCCCCATGGGGTCGTTGCGCACGGCGTCCGGTGTGGAGATCTCCACCAGCATCCCGGCGGCCAACCACCTCGTCTGGTGGGACGCCGACCTGCTGCGCGAGATCGCCGACCACGAGTACGACGCCACCCGCTCGGCAGGCCAGCCCGTGGTCTACAAATGGGACTGGGAGAACGCCCGTCAGCAGGAGATCCTCCGACCCGAAGGCGTGCTCACCAACAACACGACGAAGGGCAACCCGGGCATCCAGGCCGACCTGTTCGGCGACTGGCGTGAGGAACTGGTCTACCGAACGGTCGACGTGGGCCACCAGCCCGGTGGTCGCGGCCCGGGGATGCCCGGGCCCGGCCTGCTCGAGCAGCAGGGCGCGTCGTTGCGCCACGGAGTTGCGGCTCCAGCCGTTGGTGTCGGTCTTGAACCACTGGCACCAGCAGCGGCGGGGGTCGCCGGGGGTGGCGAACACCGCCTCGAGGTCGGCCTCACTCGCCTCGTTCGCGGGCACCACGGTGGTCTTCTCGGCCATGCCCCCATCCTGCGCCCTTGGCCGATCTCCCGGTACCCCCGTGGGTCACGCCGACCGCAACGGCAGCGCGGCCATGGCCTCCAGCGCCTCGCCCGAGGTGCGGTAGACCGTCCACTCGTCCATCGCGACCGCGCCCATGGCCTTGTAGAAGTCGATCGAGGGCTCGTTCCAGTCGAGCACCCACCACTGGAACCGGCTGTAGCCGCGCTCCACGCACCGCCGGGCCAGCGTGACCAGCAGGTCGCGGCCCAGCCCCGACCCGCGGTGGGCGGGGTCGACATAGAGGTCCTCGAGGTAGATGCCGTGGCGGCCGTCCCACGTGGAGTAGTTCAGGAACCAGATCGCCATCCCGACCACGCGTCCGTCGACCTCGGCCACGTCGGCGAACAACGCCGGGTTCTGCCCGAAGAGGGCGCGATCGAGGTCGGACGCCGTGGCGGTCACGGCGTCCGGCTCTCGTTCGTAGACGGCCAGGTCGACGATGAACTGGTGGATGGCCTCGACGTCGCGGGGCTCGGCGGGTCTGATCACCCGCCCCAGTGTGCCGGGATCAGGCGGTCTCGTCAGCGGCACCGGTGCCGGGTTGAACGGTCCAGCTCGGGGGCTCGTCGCGGCCCGCCTCCTCGTCGGCCTCGGCATCCTCGGCCGTCGCCTGCACGATGCCCTGCGCGTGGTGCACGGGGGCGTAGACCGCGTACAGCTGCAGCGGCTCGTCGCCGGTGTTGATGACGTCGTGCCACATGCCGGCGGGCACCTGGATCGACCAGCCGTCCTCGACGGCCTGCTCGAAGGTCACCTCGTCCTTGGCGGGGCCCATGACGCAGCGGCCGGTGCCCGCGTCGACGCGCAGGAACTGGTCCGTCTCGGGGTGCACCTCGAGGCCGATCGAGCTGCCGACGGGGATGGACATGAGGGTGACCTGGAGGTACTTCCCGGTCCACGCGACCGTGCGGTAGTTCTCGTTCTCGACGGTCGCGCCCTCGATGTCGAACGCGTTGGGGTTGGGTCCGTTGTCGATGATGTCCATGGACCCCACGGTAGCCAGCCGGGGGCCGGCCGCCCAGCGAGGCGACCCTTCCCCCGGCACTCCCGGGACGAGCTCAGATGCGCGGGTCGGAGCTCGGGTCGACGCCGGTCACGTCCTCCATGTCGTCGGCGACATCCTCGACGTCGGCGTCGTCGGTGGCCACGAGGTCGGCGTAGGTGGGGTTCTTCTCGATCCAGCCCTGCACGTAGGGGCACTGCGGGTCGACCCGGTAGCCCTGGGTGCGGATGTCGTCCAGCCCGGCCCGGACGAGCTCGCCCGCGAGGCCCTGCCCGGAGAACCGGTCCTCGACGGTCGTGTGGGGGAGCGCGACGACGCCCTCGTCCACCATGTAGTCGAGCCAGCCGGCCAGTTCGCCGTCGACGTGGATCTCGAAGCGGTTCTCGTCGGTGTTCTTGGTGACCTCTGCCATGGAGCCAACCTAGTCGGCCGCCCAATGCGGCCGAAAGTGGTACCCGAACGTGACGTGGGCAGCCCGCATGTTGTCGTCACTTTCAACTAAGCTCCGCCCCATGGCTCTCACACGGCGCACCCTCCTCACGCTCGGCGGTGGCCTCGCGGCCACGACCGCCCTGGCCGCCTGCGGCTCGAACACCGGCCGTACCGCCGCCCCCTCCGCCTCGCCGGCCGGCACCCCGGCCGCGACCCCCTCGGGCACGCCCGACCCCGACGCGGGGCGTCCGGCGCTGTCGCAGTGGTACCACAAGTACGGCGAGGACGGCGTCGAGTCCGCGGTCAAGAAGTGGGCCGCCGAGTACCCCGGCGCCGAGGTGAACGTGAACTGGGTGCTGGCCGACTACGAGAAGACCCTCGCGGCCGCCCTCCTGACCCCGACGGCGCCCGACGTGTTCGAGTACGCCAACGGCCCGACGCTCGACATGATCAAGGCCGGCCAGGTCGCCGACCTGACCGACACCATCGGCAGTTCGCGCGGTGACTTCACCCCGTCGGTGCTCGACCGCCTGACCTACCAGGACAAGGTCTGGGCCGTGCCGCAGACGGTCGACATGCAGCTGCTCTACTACCGCAAGGACCTCCTCGAGGCGAAGAACCTCACCGCCCCCACGACGCTGGAACAGCTGACCCACGTCGCCACCACGCTGGCCGAGGGCGGCGACATCGGCGGCTTCTTCGCGGGCAACGACGGCGGCATCGGCGTCCTCGGCCTGCTGCTGATGTGGGCGGCCGGCGCCGACGAGATGAACGAGGCGCGCACCGAGGCCGCGTTCAACACCGGCGACTTCCACGCGGGCATCGCCCAGTTCAAGCAGCTGTTCGACTCCCCCGGCATGGTGAAGTCGGCCAGCGCCGACTGGTCCGACGCGTCGCCGTTCATCAACGGCGAGGCGGCCCTGCAGTGGGGCGGCATGTGGGACCTGCCCAAGGTCATCGCCGCGCACGGCGAGAACTTCGGCGTGCTGCCGTTCCCGGCGATCGGTGGCTCCGGCCGCCAGGTCGTGCCGTTCGGGGCGTTCAGCGCCTGCGTGTCGGCGAAGTCCGCCAACGTCACCGCGGCGAAGAACTTCGTGAAGTGGCTGTGGATCGACGCCGAGGACAAGCAGGTCGAGTTCTCCGACGCGTTCGGCACCCACATCCCGGCCAAGCCGAAGCTGTTCGGCCAGGCCAAGCAGGTCGCCGAGGGCCCGGGTGCGGACGCCGC
>JAAZBK010000338.1 GCA_012513855.1 Acidimicrobiales bacterium | reverse complement strand
GGCAGGGGAGAGCGGGGACGTGGAGGTGGGCGAGGGTCCACACGGGTCCTTCGAATCGCTCGAGGGCGTGCCCGGAGTGACCGACGATGAGATCCGCGTCGCCCTCCTCTCCACCGGTGAAGCGAACCCGATCGGCTACTGCTTGTTGCAGTGCCAGGCCGACGGGATCCAGGCCTACTTCGACTGGCGCAACAGCCAGGGCGGCATCCACGGTCGTGATCTCGTGCTCGACGTGATCGACGACGAGTTCGCCAACAACCAGCTGCGCGCTGCCGAGATCATCGACGGCGGCGAGCACTTCGCGGTGATCGGTTCTCCGATCATGGGCACGGGCTTCATCGACCTGGCCGACGCCGGCGTGCCCGTCTACGCCAGCACGGTGCAATCCGACATCGCCGCCGGGGTGGAGAACATCTTCACGCCGGTCGGGACCATCTGCATCCTGTGTCCGGCCAAGCGGAACATCTGGCCGGTCCAGGACGCAGGAGCGAGCAAGGTCGGCATCCTCGGCTTCGGCATCGCCCAGGCGTCGAAGGACTGCGTCGCCGGACAGAAGGCCAGCTACGACACGTGGGGCGGACCGCTCGGCATCGAGGCCGTCTACGTCAACGACGACCTGCCCTTCGGTCTGGCAAACGGCGTCGGTCCGGAGGTGTCGGCCATGCAGCGTGCTGGCGTCGACTTCATCCAGACCTGCATGGACCAGAACAGCGTCCTCGTGCTGGAGGAGGAGCTGGAACGCCAGGGCATGGGCGACGTGCCGATCGTGCTCCCCAACGCGTACGGCGACGAGGCCTACCTCACCACCAACGCAGCCCTGCTCGAAGGCGACTACATCGGCCTCCAGTACCGGCCCCTCGAAGCCGACCCTGCCGGCACCGATCTGGGAGCCCTGGTCGAGTGGATGGAGAACGGCGACGCGGCGATAACCGACTGGGCCATCATCAGCTGGATCAACGCCGATCAACTGTTCCGGGGGCTGCTCGCCGCCGGCCCGCAGTTCGATCAGCAGAAGGTGGTCGACGCCACCAACCAGTTCACGGCATCCACCAGCGGTGGCCTCACCCACGCCATCGATTGGACCCGTCAACACGACAGCCCGACCCCGGACGATGCGGTCACCCACGGTCCGGCCCTCGACTGCATCGCCTACGTGACGGTCCAGGACGGCAAGGCGGTCCTGGTGGGCGACGAAGAGAAGCCGCACCTCTGCTGGGATCCGACGATCGATGAGTACGAGGACCCGGTGGCCACCTCCTTCGCCGGGTGACCTTGGCGCAGATCCGCTGCGAACCCCCGGGCCGGGAGCTTCCGGGCGCAGGGTGACGGGCTAGCCCACCACCCTGGCCCGACGCTCGAAGTCGTCGCGGTCGGCCTGGGGGCGCAGCGGGTTGAGCGCGTTCACCACGCAGAACTCCATGCCCGCGGGATCGCGCATGATCACCCACTGACCGGGGTGCTTCGCCCAGGAATCGTCGACCACTTCCGCTCCGAGCGACACGAGCCGCGCCACCTCGGCTTCGAGGTCGTCGGTGTGGATGTCGAAGTGCACCCCGGCATGTCCGGAGCCGACGTCCTGCACGACGACGCGGTTCGGGGGAGCCGCCTCCGCGAGGACGTGGTACTGCGGCATGGGCGTCGCCGTGGCGTCGGCCCCCAACGCGCCCGCCCAGAAGCTCACGGTCTCGTCGCGGGCATCTGACGGGGCATCGATGACGAACGTGTTCAAGAGGTTGCGGTGCACGAAACCGACCCTACCGCTCAGTGGCACTCAGTGCCACGGGGGCGATGGGGGCCAGGTAGGCCCTCACGGCGTCGATGCCGGCGGCTGAACCGGCGGCTGAGCCGCCTTCACCAGCGCCCGTATCCCGACGATCACCGCCAGGACCACGACCCATGCGATGGCAACCGTGGGAAGGAACTCGACCGGCGATGGGCACTGCGGAGGCATCGAGTCGGCGATGTTGAAGATGAACGGACCCTCGCACACCGGTTCGCCTTCGCTCATCAACAGCCCCAGCCCGACGACAGCCAGGATCAGCACCGTCCAGGCCGCCTCAATCCTTCGGCCTCGCAGCACAGCCATCCGCCTCCTCAGCCAGGGTCCCGATCATGCTACCCACGGCCTCCCGCAACGACGGGGGAGCGATGAACCGAACGACGGGCCGATGACGTGGTGAAGGCGTTGGCGACGATCGATCCGTCGAGTCGAGTCGATCTGTAGGGGTACCTGACTGCTGTGGCTAGCGTCGACCCCCATGAGCAGACCCAGCCAGCACGGCGGTGGGCAGGCCGGCCCTCCCATCGCCGGCGACCCATCGACCTTCCCACCTGACGCAGAGCTGGCCCGCACGCTCGCCGCCGCCCAGACCCGAGCCACCCTCTCAACCTTGACGTCCGAGGGATATCCCTATGGCAGCGCGGTCTCCTACGCGGTCGACGGGACCGGGGCCCCGATCCTGTTGGTATCGGACATGGCCGAGCACACCGTGAACGTCCGGGGCGACGATCGGGTGAGCCTCCTGGTGGCTGCGGAGACCCCCGATGGCGCCGATCCGCTCAGCACCGCGCGCATGACGTTGGTCGGCCGCATGCACCTGCTCGCCGACCCGGGTGAACGTCGAGACGCGTACCTGGCCGCGCATCCCTATGCCTCGTACTATGCCGACTTCAGCGACTTCGGCTTCTGGCAACTCGACGTGGAGCAGTGTCGCTTCGTCGGTGGTTTCGGCCACATGAGCTGGGTGGACGGCACCGCCTACGCGGCGGCCACGGTAGATCCTGTCGCGGTGGCCGCCGAGGCCATCATCGCCCACATGAACGCCGACCACGCCGACGCCAACCTGTCGTACGCCACGGCGCTCGCCGGGCTGACCGACGCCACGGCCGCTCACATGGTCGGAATCGATCGCCACGGCATCACCTTGCGGGTCGAGACCCCCGATGCACCGCGCATGGCCCGGCTCGGCTTCCCCGAGGCACTCTCTTCGGCCGACGAGGCCCGCCCGGCGGTCATCGCGCTCCTGGCACAGGCACGCGCCCAGGCCGGTTGAACTCACCAAGGCGCCCGTGGATGAAGCGGAGCACGTGAGGTACAACCGACCTGTTCGGATCGGGCGCCCTCATCCGCAGCTGGTTCGACTGACCACCTGACGGGGAGGTTCCTGTCTCGAGGCATCGGCAGTGCGCGTCCAGCCGAGGGAGCTGGTCCGATGACCACCATCACAAAGGACGCCGTGTGAACCTGCAACAGGCAGTCTTCTCCCGCCTCTACCGGCGGGCCCCCGTGGACGAGCTCCCCTGGCATCGCGAGCAGCCACCCGAGCTCCTCCAACGCGCCATCGAGGAACGACCGGCCGGGGGCCGAGCGTTGGACCTCGGCTGCGGCGAAGGCGTCTATTCGGTGCACCTCGCCCGAGCCGGGTTCTCGGTCGTGGCCGTCGACTTCGTGCCCGCGGCTCTATCTGCGGCCCGAGACCGTGCCGATGCCGCAGGAGTCACGATCGACTTCCGCCAAGGCGACGTGACCGAGTTCGAGGCGACCGAGCCCTTCGACATCGTCCTCGACTCGGGCTGCCTCCACCACCTCCCCAAGGCCAGAGTTCAGCGCTACCGGTCCATGCTGGACGGCTGGCTGGCCCCAGGCGGCGACTACCTGCTCGTCCACTTCGCCCGCCGCCCCCGCGTGGGCTGGATCCCCAAAGGCCCCCGCCACCTCACCCGCGAACAGGCGACCACGCTGTTCGCCCCCTACGCCCTCCGCGCCTACGACGAGACCACCTTCGATGTGCCCCTGCCCATGGGCCCGATGCGAGCCGGCATCTACTGGTTCACTCGCCCGCTGGCCTGACGAGACGGTGGCCGACGTTCTGGTCAGCCGGCCTCCCGAGAGGTGGAGGCCATGGACGCTGACGTTGGTGCATCGCTGACGACGTCGAACACGGCGAGTGCGACGGGTCCGTCCTAGCCGGTGATCATGTCGAGGGCTCGGCCGATGAGGCTCGATCGACCGGGGAGGACCCGCGACACCACGTCGATCGTGCGGGCATCGGGGCCGAGGAGGACCCTGGCCCGATCTTGGCTGATCGCTCGCACGATCTGGCGGGCGGCGGCTTCCGGGGGGCGCCGGAGGTACGGGGCCACCTTGGTCTTGCCGAACTTCGCCAGTCGTTCGGCTTGGGCTCCGCGGGCGCGATCCATGATGTCGGTGCCGACGGCACCCGGGAACAGCGCGCTCACGCCGACCGAGGTCCTGGCCATCTCGCCTCGAAGCGCCTCGGTGAAGGAGCGGATGGCGCCCTTGGTCAGTGAGTAGGCGGCGTTCTGGGGGATCCCGACGAAGGCAGCCATGCTCGACACGTTGACGATGTGGGCTTCGTCGGCCTCCCGGAGAACGGGCAGGAAGAAGTGGCAACCGTGGATGACGCCGAAGACGTTGATGCCGACGATCCAGCGCAGGTTCTCGAGATCATCGTCGGCGAAGCGGCCGACGGTGAGCACGCCGGCGTTGTTGACCAGGATGTGGCAGGCGCCGTGGCGCGCTACCACCTCGTCGGGCAACTCGGACATCCGCTCGGCGTCGGCGACGTCGGCGAGGTGGACGCTGGCCTTGCCGCCCCGCGCCTCCACGGTCTGTTGGGTGACCTCGAGGCCCTCGGGACGCAGGTCGACGAGAGCGAGCCTGCAGCCGCGGCCGGCCAACTCGATCGCCGTGCATCGCCCGATCCCGCTGCCTGCTCCGGTCACCACGGCCACCCGGCCGTCGAGGTTCCTCAACTTCCCTCGCCACCTTCGTTCTCGCTGCCTTCGTCTTCGTCGCCGTTATGGTCGTCGCCATCGTCGTCGGCCGAGTCCCGTTCGGCCTGCTCGCGTTCGGCTCGCTCGCGCTCGGCTTGAGCTCGCTCTCTCTTGTGTTCGACCAGCTCTCGGAAGTCGACCCGGCCGTAGCCGGGCTCAGGTTGCACGCGCCACACGTCCTCCGCGGTGGTCTGCCCTTGGCCTTCGGCGAGTCCTCCTCGGTGTAGTGCCACAGGAACAACGAGGCCACCCGCTCATCACCTGGTTCGAACAGATCCTCCGCGTGGTCGAGCCACTGCTTGAACGTCGGGGTGAACGTGGCCTCGAGATCTGCGATGTAGGCCAGGTGGTATTCGAGCGGCCGGGATGCGAACAGCTGGTCGTACTCCGCTACGACGCCGTCGACCACCGTTCTCAGACCGGGGTGTTGGCGGTAGAGCGCCTTGCAGTGGCCTCGGTGAGCGCGGGCGTGTTGTGCCTCCTGGCGCAGGAACGCATCGGCTTCTTCCGCGACCGCCGGATCGGTGATTCGGTCGCTCGCGGCGCGGACCGCATCGACCACGTACTTCTCGAAGCCGATGATCATCAGCGAGATGGCGTTCGACAGCAGCCCGAACTCTGGATGGGTCGGGTGCCAAGCGAACGGGACGTCGCCGTCGAAATCGAACTGAACCCGCCGAACCTGCAACTGCGTCATAGCGTCCCCTGCCTCGACCTGATCGTGACAATACAGATGTGCAGCATGTGTATCCATACGGAACCGAGCAGGATGTAAAGATCGTTTGGATCGTGGCAACCTCGTCCACGGCCGTGACCAGGAAGGGCATCGTCCATGGCAAGGCGACACGGGTGGGCGGGGTCACCGCCGGCAGACGAGAGAGAAGCCCGTGCCCGCATCGTCGAAGCCGCCATGCGCGTCGTCGACCGTCGGGGCCCCGACGCCTTCACCCTGGCCGACGTCGCCAACGACCTCGGCATCACCCGACCGACGGTCTACCGATACTTCACGAGCACAGAAGACCTGTTCGCAGCAGTCGGCCAGACCGCGGTCGAAGTGTTCGTCGATGACATCACGGGCCACCTGTCAGCGATCACCGACCCGGTCGAGTGGACTGTCGAAGCGACCGCAATGGGCATCGAGCGGGTCCCCAACGAGCGCTACCTCACGCTGCTGCTGGTCTCGGGTCGGTCCGAACAGTTCACCCGTGGCATCACGTCGGAACCGGCGATGGAGGTCGGGCGTGAGCTGTTCAAGCGGTCGTCGGTCGACTGGTCTTCCGCCGGTTTCGATCCGGAGGAGCTCGACGAGCTCATCGAGCTCCTCTTGCGTGTGCTCCAGTCGATGGTCGTCGATCCACCTCAACCCACGCGCACCGGAGGAGATCTGCGCCGCTACCTGCGACGGTGGATCGCCCCAGCCGTCGCCGAGCGAAGCGGCTGACCTGGTAATCGAACGGGCCGAGCCATGAGTGGGACCTGTTGTTGTTCTTAGGTCGCTTCTTCCGTACAATCCGCCGTACAGCTGGTTGGAGGAACCATGGCAGTCAAGACCGATCGGCTCGAAGCGCGGCTCTCGCCTGAGGATCGAGCACGTATTGAGCGCGCCGCCGCCGCCTCCGGGATGTCGGTGTCCACCTTCGTCGTCGGGGCCGCGGTCTTCCGGGCGGATGAGGTGATCGCAGCTGCTACCACCACGCTGGTGCCAGCTGACTACTTCGACGATCTGCTGGCCGCCCTCGATGAACCTGATGCCGCTCCTGGTCTGACCAAGGCAGCGAAGCGCGCCCGTCGGAACCCTCGACTCACCCGGTGACGTTCCGCGTCGAGCCGCTCGACGACCAGGACCTCGCGGCGTTCGACTCCGGGACCGTCGAGCTCGACGACTGGCTTCGTCTGCACGCGCGAACGGCGACGGGCCAGGGCACCCGCACCTACGTCCTGGTCGATGATGACGACCTGGTGGTCGGCTACTTCGCGATCGCCCCTCATCTGCTCGGACGCGACGATGCCCCGAGCCGGTTGGCCCGGGGAGCGCCGGAGCAGATCCCGGCGATCCTGCTGGCCAAGCTCGCGCTCGACTCATCGCTTCAGGGCCAGGGGTTGGGAGCCGAGCTCCTGATCGCCGCCCTCGAGGTCGTCGTCACCGCGGCCCGAAGCGCTGGCGGCCGCGTGGTGCTGGTCGACGCGATCGACGACGTGGCTCGCACCTTCTACGAGCACCACGACCTGGAGCTGCTCCCGGGAAAGACGCACCGCCTCATCATGAAGCTCAGCACCGCGGCAAGGGCCATGGGAGTCCGGTGGCCGTAGTGCGGGCCTTGCTCTCAGGTCGTTCCAGCTGCACTCGCGAGCGCGAATACATCTAGAGGTTTAACATCGCCGGTGAGGCTGGAGACGCTTGTGAGAGCTCGCCACCCAGCGAGGACGCGACCGCCCGAGAGGACCTTTGACCAGTGAGCGAGCCCGACCAGTTCAACCTTGGGGTCGTCAACGACGCCATCGCTGGGGTGATCCCCGACCGCGAGATGGTCGCGTGGCGGGACCAGACGTGGACCTATGCGGAGATCGGGGAGCGGTCGAAGCGATTCGCTTCGTTCCTGCACGCCCAGGGGCTCGGGTGCCACACCGAACGAGGCGATCTGGCCGGCCACGAGGTCGGGCAGGACCTGCTGGGCATCTACGGCTACAACAGCAACCAGTGGCTCGAGGCGATGCTGGGGTCGTTCAAGGCCCGGGTGGCGCCGTTCAACGTGAACTATCGCTACGTGCGCGACGAACTGCGCTACCTGCTGAGCGACGCCGGTGCCACGGCGATGGTGTACCAGGGCATGTTCGCCCCGTTGCTGGCCGAGGTGCGGGATGAGCTGTCCGAGCTGCGTCTTCTGATCCAGATCGACGACGGATCGGGCAACGCTCTGCTCGACGGGGCCATCGACTTCGAGGACGCGCTGGCGCAAGGTTCACCGGATGGTCCACCGGTGGTGCCCTCGCCCGATGACCTCTACGTGCTCTACACCGGGGGCACCACGGGGATGCCCAAGGGCGTGCTGTGGCGCCAGCACGACATCTTCATGTCGGCGATGGGGGGACGCACGGTCGGCACCTGGGACGAGCTGGGCTCCTACGACGAGCTCCGCGCCAAGGTCGCGGCCAGCGGAGGCGGGGCGATCATGATCCTCCCGCCGCTGATGCACGGTGCCGCCCAGTGGGGTGCGTTCGCGGCGTCCACCGGTGGGATGACGCTGGTGTTTCCTGGCCGGGTCGAGGGGATGGATCCCGTCGACGTCCTGCGCACCATCGAACGTCGCCAGGTCAGCGTGTTGATGGCGGTGGGCGACGCGGTCGCTCGTCCGCTGGTCGACGAGCTCGAAGGCGGCGACTACGACATCTCGTCGCTGTTCGCACTGGCCAACGGCGGCGCCGCGCTCACGGCGGCGATCAAGGAGCGGTTCATCGAGCAGCAACCCGGCCTGCTCATCATCGACGGCGTCGGTTCGTCCGAGACGGGCGCGCAGATGTCGCACATCTCAACGAAGGGCGCCGTCGACACCGGCACGTTCAGCCCGAACGCACAGACGGCGGTGGTCAAGGCCGACCTGTCCGGGCTCGAGACCGAGGGTCACGCCGATCCCGGATGGCTCGCGCAGCGAGGCCTGGTGCCGCTCGGATACAAGGGCGACGCAGACAAGACGGCCCGAACCTTCCCGGTCATCGACGGCACCCGCTACGCCATCCCCGGCGACCGCGCCGAACTGCTCACGGGAGGCGACATCAAGTTGCTCGGCCGCGACGCGGTCACCATCAACACCGGCGGGGAGAAGGTCTTCGCTGAAGAGGTCGAGATGGCGATCGCCTCGCACCCCGCGATCAAAGACGTCATCGTGACCGGCCGTACCAGCGATAGGTGGGGCCAGGAGGTGGTCGCCATCGTGGCTCTCACCGAGCCCGGCGCAGCCACCGCCGACGAGCTCGTCGATCACGCATCGCAGACGTTGGCCCGCTACAAGCTTCCCCGCGAAGTGCTCTTCCGCGGCGAGATCCAGCGAAGCCCCTCCGGCAAGGCCGACTACCGCTGGGCCAAGGCCCAGGTCGAGCCCGGCTGAGCGCGAACGTCCCAACTGTGGGTGATCCCCGAGACAAGGTCAGGAGTGAGAGTGTCGAACCTCGAAGGAAGGGTCGCAGTCGTCACCGGCGGCGCGGCTGGACTGGGCGCGGCGATGGGCAATGCCTTTGCCGCGGCGGGCGCGGCTGTGGCGGTGCTCGACATCGCCGGAGACGCCGCACAGGCGACGGCGACCGCCATAGCTGAGGAGCACGGGGTGGCAACGACCTCGCTGCGGGTCGACGTGGCAGATCCGGTGGCCCTCGCCGCTGCCGCGGATCACGTCGTTGCGACCCTGGGCGGGTGTGATGTGCTCGCCGCCAACGTGGGCGTCCAGCAGTTCGGTGCGATCGACAGGCTCACTGACGACGACTGGCGGTTCGTGCTCGACGTCAACGTGTTGGGGACGATCCGCACCGTTCGGGCGTTCCTGCCGCTGATCCGCAATCGCACGGGCTACCGCCGGATCCTGCTCACCTCGTCGCTCAGCGCGCTCGCCCCGGCAGTGCGCATGGCGGCGTACCAGACCACCAAGTTCGCGGTCATGGGCTTCGGCGAGACGCTCCGCTACGAGCTGGCAGGGGAGGGCATAGGTGTCAGCGTTTTGTTCCCGGGCGGGATGGTCACCGGCCACCTCCAGAGCAGTTCGGACGCCAGACCTTCCGTGCTAGCGGCCACCGGCGCGCAAGACGACGATCTGGTGGAGATGCTCGCCCATCGCCCCGTCGGCGCCGACGATGTCCTCGCCCCTGGTGATGCCATCCGCAACCTTCTCGCCGACCTCGACGCCGACCACCCGTTCATCGTGACCCACGGTCCGGTCCGCGATGCCTACGGCGAGCGTCATGAGGAGCTGATCGCCGCGTTCGATCGGGCGGGCGCGTCGTGAGCGGCAACGGCGACCTTCTCCAGCAGCTGATCGCCGTAGAGGAGATCAAGCAGCTCAAGGCGCGCTACTTCCGCCTCCTCGACACGAAGCGATGGGAGGAGTGGGGGCAGGTCTTCACCACCGACGTCCGCATGGAGGTGCCCGAAGCAGCCGTCGAGCTCGACGGACGCGCCGCGGTGGTCGACAACGTCAGCGCAGCACTCGCCGGTACGCAGACCGTTCACCACGGGCACATGCCCGAGATCGAGATCACCGGACCCGACACCGCCCGCGGCACCTGGGCCATGTACGACTTCGTCGAATGGCCGCCCGACGCAGACGGCAACCGGGTCGGACTCAACGGATACGGCCACTACTTCGAGGAGTACCGGGTGGAGGACGGAGCATGGCGGATCGCCAGGACCCGCCTCGTACGCATCCGCGTCGACCCCATCTAGGCCCGAAGCACGATCGCGTGGGCAGGGGAGCGGATACGAGACGGCTATCTGCCCATGCGATCGGTGTGGCGGGGATGTCGTGAAGCCGCCGGCTCCGGTCTCAGCGCATCAGGCGTTGCGGGACGAGCCTGGCTCCGGCACCGGGGCGTCCTGACGACGTCTCGGCGTACTCCTCTTCAGTGTTGACCGCCCACGGGTCGTGGTCGGCGCCGTCGAGCACGTTCTCCACCGCCAGCAACGCCGTCATCATGGCGTGGTCCTGGCTGTTGTAGTTGTGCAGGCCGCCCCGACCGATCGGGTGGAGGTTGGGCACCGACTCGTCGAGCCACCGGCGGATGGTGAGGCGGTGGCGCTCGTAGTCGTGGTCATAGACGGGATAGGCGTCGGGGACCCGGATCACCTGCCCGTCGATGCACCGTTCGGCGTCGACCAGCCCGAGAGCGTCCAGTTCGCTTGCAGCCAGCCGGAGCAGATCGGAGTCGTCCATCTCCCAGAGGTCGTCGCCCCGGTTGCAGAAGTACTCCATGCCGAGGCAGGTGGTGGTCGGGTCCTGGACCATGTCGGCGCTCCAGTTGCGGTAGTTCTGGATGCGGGCGACGGAGACGTTCGGGTCGTGGACGTAGATCCAGGTGTCGGGGAACACCGCCGGGTGGTCGACCACGACGGCGACGGTGAGGAAGTCGCGGAACCCGAGGGCGGTGCCGGCCTCTCGGACCGTTGCTGGGGCGCTGGGCTCCAGCACGCCGGCGAGATCGCGCAACGGCATGGTCGAGTAGACGTGGTCGGCCGGGTACCGGTTGCCGTCGTGGGTCTCGACCTCCGTCACTCCGGTCGGCCCCCGGTGCAACCGCACCACCCGGGTCCCGTGCACCACCTCGCCCCCGTTGGCGAGTACGGCGTCGCGGACCTGTTCCCACAACTGGCCTGGACCGAGCCGCGGGTAGGTGAACGACGATATGAGCGTCTTGGGACCGTCGTCGTCTCGGCGGTGGCCTATGACCTCGCGCACCGCCGAGGAGAAGCTGAGTCCCCTGATGCGTTGCGCGGCCCAGTCCTTGGAGATCTCCGAACACGGCATCCCCCACACCTTCTCGGTGTAGGTCTTGAAGAACGTGTCGAACAGCCGCCGCCCGAAGCGGTTGACGATCCAGTCCTCGAACGAGGCCTCGGGTCGCCTGGGGCGAGCGATGGCACGGAGGTAGCTCGCCGACACCGCGGCAGAGCTCCGCAGCCCCAGCCGTCGCAAGGTGATGCCCAGATCGATGGGATACGGGAAGTAGGTGCCCCGGTAGTGGATCCGGGAGATCCTCGGCACCTGCAACAGATCGTCTGGGAGCAGCTCCCGCCACAGCTCGGCGATGCGGGGGCTCTTCGTGTAGAAGCGATGGCCTCCGAGGTCGAAGCGGTTGCCTCGGTAGACCTGCGTGCGGGACAGCCCACCCACGTAGGTGTCGTCGGCTTCGAGCACCATGACGTCGCAGCCCCGTCGGGTGAGCTCCCAGGCTGCTGTCAGGCCGGCTGGTCCGGCGCCGATGACGACGTGGCGATCCCCGTTGCTCACGCGGCATCCACCAGGGCGTCGCGGCACGACACCACGTCGCCGCGTCGATTGGCCAACAGGTGGTCCACGATGGAGCGAGCTCGCGCCCCGCTGCCGCGTCGGTGGACGTGGCGCAGGCCGGCGGCAAGCGCCATCCAACCAGGGGTGTCGTCGAGCAGCTCGTGCAGGTGGAGGTAGAGCACCGATGTCCCAGACGCCGGCAGCGACCGGATGGCCACCGGGTGGAGCATTCGAAGCCACGTGAGGCTCAACGGGGTCCGTCCGTCGCGCAAGGTCGACGTGACCACCCGTCTCGGTGAGATGGGGTCTTCGCTCGACTGCCGGCGGATCGAGGGCCAGAGCCTGCCCTCCGATGCGTCGTAGCGGTAGCCCGCTTCGCTCACCATCTCCGAGAGGTCGGGGGGAGCGGCGAAGTACGGCGCGCGGAAGCCTTCGACCAGGTACCCCGCCTGCTCCAGCCGAGACTTCGACTCGGTCAGCTCCCTGCGCACGGCATCGTGGCCGATCCGGTCGAGCCGCTCGTGGGTGAGCCCGTGGGAACCGACCTCGTGAGGTCCCGCCGGGTCGAGCACCGCTCGCACCTGGTGGGTGAGGTCGGCCACCACGAAGAACGTCGCGGTCGCTCCGTGGTGGCGCAGGCGCTCCAGCAGCCACGGCAGCGCCTCGTCGATGCCCCGGGTGTCGGTGCCATCCCAGTCCCGCTCGACGTCGATGGTCAGGACGAGGCGACCTCGACCGGTGTTCGCTGGCACGTTCCTCCCTCCTGGCGTCGCAGCGGGGTTCTATCACCGAGCGTGCGTGCCGGTCGTCGAACCTCGCGGGTTCCTAGGGCTCGTGGCGTTCCGGGAGTCCCGCAGCCCAAAGGGCGGCCACCACCAGCACGGGCTGGCCGAACAGGCGGATGAGCCGCTTGGTGTCGGTGTCGAGCCCGAACGCGTCGGTGCCCTCGACGTACTGCGCGATGTTGCCGGGGAAGATGGCGACGAAGAAGGCGGCCAGGGCCAGGCCGGTGATGCGGCGGTGCCGAGGTAGGGCCAGCATCGATGCGCCGAGGGCGATCTCGATCACGCCCGATCCGACGACCACCAGGTCGTCGTCGATCGGCATCCACGCCGGCACCTGGGCCCGGAACTCCTCTCGAGCGGTGGTCAGGTGCGAGATGCCGGCGAAGGTCATGATCCCGCCGAGCACCAG
>JAAZBK010000337.1 GCA_012513855.1 Acidimicrobiales bacterium | reverse complement strand
CGCATCCTGTGGGACACCGGCCACCTCGCCTACGTCCACAAGCTCGTCACCGGCCGTCGGGCCGAGTTCGACACGCTCCGCAAGGCCGGCGGCCTGTCGGGCTACCCGAGCCGCAACGAGTCAGAGCACGACTGGATCGAGAACAGCCACGCGTCCACCGTCCTCTCCTACGCCCACGGCCTGGCGATGGCCGAGGACCTCCGCCTCGACGAAGCCAGCCGCCACGGTGGCGGCTCGTCGGCCGGCCGGCGGCGTGAGGTCGTCGCTGTGATCGGCGACGGGGCCCTCACCGGCGGCATGGCGTACGAGGCCCTCAACAACCTCGGCCACTCCGGCCGCAAGGCCATCGTCATCCTCAACGACAACGGCCGCTCCTACGCTCCAACGGTCGGCCGGCTCACCGCCTCGGTGTCGCGCATCCGCCTCGATCCTCGCTACCTGCGCCAGCGGCGCAAAGCCGAAGAGATCGTCCGCCAGGTGCCCAAGGTCGGCCAGCACCTGGCGTGGGGCCTCTCCGGGGCCCGGGCCGGCCTGCGCGAGATGCTCGAGCCGCCGATCTTCTTCGAGACCCTCGGGGTCCGCTACAGCGGCCCCTTCGACGGTCACGACGTCGAGCTCTTGGAGGAGGCGCTCCGCAACGCGGCCGAGTTCGACGGGCCGGTGGTGGTCCACGTGCTCACCACCAAGGGCAAGGGCTACCCACCGGCGGAGCAGGACGAGGAGAAGTGCCTGCACGACGCCCCGCAGTTCAACCCCGAGATCGGCCCCCAGCCGGCCGGGCCCGGCAAGCCCTCGTACACCGTCGCCTTCACCGAGGCCATCATCAAGGAGGCCGAAGCGCGGCCAGAGATCGTGGCCATAACCGCAGCCATGCCCGGCTCCACCGGGCTGCTGCCCTTCCAGGAACGCTTCCCCGACCGGTTCGTCGACGTCGGCATCGCCGAACAGCACGCCGTCACCGCCGCGGCCGGGATGGCCATGGGCGGCCTCCGCCCGGTGGTGGCGCTCTACTCCACGTTCCTCACCCGGGCGTTCGACCAGTCGAACCTCGACGTCGGCCTCCACGAGCTGCCCGTGGTCTACGCCCTCGACCGGGCCGGCGTCACCGGGCCCGACGGCGCTTCGCACCACGGCGTGCTCGACATGGTCCTCCTGTCGAAGGTTCCGGGGATGACCATCTTCGCCCCGTCGTCGTACCAGGAGCTCCAGGTGATGCTCCACGACGCCCTCGACCTCTGCGACGGTCCTGCGGCCATCCGCTGGCCTCGCACCGCGGCCAGGGTCGTCGACGAGAGCGAGGTCGGTCACGGGCTGTCGGCTCGCAAGGGCCGCCACGGCGACCACATCTGCCTCATCGGCGTCGGAAAGATGTTCGGCACGTGTCTCGAAGCAGCCGACCTCCTGGCGGCCGACGGCATCGAGGCCACCGTCTGGGACCCCCGGGTGGCCAAGCCGCTCGATCCCGCGATGCTCGACGACGCCGCCCGCTTCGATCAGGTGGTGACGGTCGAGGACGGACTCCGCGAGGGCGGCATCGGGAGCAACATCGCCCTGGAGCTGGCGAGTCGGGCCCGACCCGACGGCTCGGGACCCAGGGTCACCGTG
>JAAZBK010000336.1 GCA_012513855.1 Acidimicrobiales bacterium | reverse complement strand
TCGGTCTTGTTGATGTGCTGGCCGCCAGCGCCCGAGGCGCGGTAGGTGTCGACGCGCAGATCGCCCGGGTCGATCTGGATGTCGGCGTCGTCCTCGTCGATGAGCGGCACCACGTCGAGCGCGGCGAACGCCGTCTGGCGCTTCCCCTGGGCGTTGAAGGGGCTCATGCGCACCAGCCGGTGGACCCCGTGCTCGGAGCGGAGCAGCCCGTAGGCGTGCCGGCCCTTCACCATGAACGTGGCCGAGGAGATGCCAGCTTCGGAGCCCTCGGAGACCTCGTCGAGCTGCACGTCGAAGCCCCGGCGCTCAGCCCAGCGGAGGTACATGCGCAGCAACATGTTGGCCCAGTCCTGGGCGTCGGCCCCGCCCTCACCGGCCTGGATGTCGCAGATGGCGTCGGTCTCGTCGTGCTCGCCGGTGAACAGGCTTCGCAGCTCGAGCGAGGAGAAGTCTTCGGCGAGCGACTCCAAGGACGCCTCGATCTCCGCGGCCACGCTGTCGTCGTCTTCCTCGCGAGCCAGCTCGGCCAGCGTCTCGGCGTCGTCGATGCGGCTGCCGAAGTCGTCGTAGAGCTTCAGGTCGTCGGTCACCGACGACAGCTCGGCGGTGACCTGTCGGGCTCGGTCGGCGTCGTCCCAGAGGTCGGGCCGGGACGCCTCGGCCTCCAGCTGGGGTTGCCGGGCGCGCAGCTCTTCGACCTTCAGGTAGGTGGCGGCCTCGCCGTGGCGCTTCCGAAGGGCGGTGATCTCGTCGCTGACGTCTCGCATGATCCTCCGATTCTCGCCCGAACCGGGGCCGGTGGCGAACCGGGAAGATCCGAAGTCTCCTCCGGAGCGGAAATCGCGGGTGCACCGCCACCACCGACGCCTAGCGTTGTCGCCCCTGCCGCTGCGCCGCCCCCGACCACCGGCCGAGCCAGCCGGCGGGCCCGGCCGACGCCCCAGGCGCCCGCCGGGCTCCCATCCGTGAAGCACCGATCACCCCGAGCTGTTCGTCGACCCCAGACGTCGACGCCGCTGGCCGACATGACCCGAGACCACCACGACACCGCCGACGTCCGGCTCCTTGCGAGCTACCTGCGCCCCGAGCGCAGGACCCTGGCCGCGCTCGTGGCGATCCTGGTGGTGGCCATGCTGCTGCCGCTGGCCGGGCCGCTGCTGGTCGGTCGGTTCGTCGACGCCGCGCTGGCCGGCGACGACACCGCTGTCCTGGCCCGGCTGGCGGTGGCATTCCTGCTCTGCACGCTCACCGGCGACGCCCTCCAGCTGGTGGTCACCTGGTTGTCGGTCCGCCTGGCGTGGCGGGTCGGCAACAGCCTCCGAACCGACCTGTGCCGGCACGCCCTCGGCCTGGACCTCGACTGGCACGCCGACCACAGCCCCGGACAGCTGATCGAGCGGATCGACGGCGACATCGACGCTGTCACCCGCTTCTCGTCGGCCGCGATCCTGCACCTGGCCGGCAACGTGCTCCTGCTCGTCGGCGTGCTCGTGGTCACCATCGCCATCGACTGGCGGGCCGCGGTGGTGGTGTCGGTCAGCGTGTCCGCCGCGGTGACCGTGATGATCCTGCTCCGGCGCGCCGCCGTCCCCTACTACGACGCCGAGCGGGAGGTGCAGAGCCAGCTCTACGGCGACCTGGAGGAGCGCCTCGGCGGGCTGGAGGACCTGCGGGCCAACGGTGCCGGCCGCTGGGCCACCCATCGCCTCCACCACAACTCGGCCCGGTGGTGGCTGGCCTCCCGACGGGCGTCGCTGCGGGGCGACGGTGCCCTCTCGCTGGCCGGCATGATCTTCGCCACCGGCACGGTCGTCATGCTGGCCCTCGGGGTCTGGCTGGCTCGGCGGGGCGACATCACCGTGGGCACGGTCATCGTGCTCGTCCGCATCAGCGATCTCCTCGCCGATCCGCTGTGGCGGGTGGCCGAGCAACTGTCGGAGGCCCAGCGGGCCGTGGCGGGCACCCGGCGGGCTGCGAGGTTGCTCTCCGACCGCAGCGCGCTCGTCGACGGTCAGGGTGCCGTCCTGCCGGCGGGAGCGCTCGACGCCGAGCTGCGTTCGGTCACCTTCTCCTACGGCACGGGCCACCCGGTGCTGGACGGCGTCGACCTCCTGGTCCCGGCCGGCACCTCGGTGGGGATCGTCGGCCGCACCGGATCGGGCAAGACCAGCGTCGGCCGGCTCCTCGCCCGCCTCTGGGACACCGAGGAAGGCCAGGTGCTCATCGGAGGACACGACATCCGGACCCTGAAGATGGCCGATCTGCGGCGCCGCACCGCGGTGGTGACCCAGGACGTCGAGCTGTTCCGGGCGACCGTGCGAGACAACCTGACGATCTTCGGGGCGTTGGAAGACAGCGATGAGGCGTTGCGGCACGCCCTGGGCTCCGTCGGCCTCGACCCCTGGCTCGCCACGCTGGAACACGGCCTGGACCAGGTGATCGATGGGGCTGCCGACCTCTCGGCCGGCGAGGCCCAGCTCCTCACGTTCGCCCGCGTGCTCCTGGCCGATCCCGCCCTGGTGATCCTCGACGAGGCGTCCAGCCGGCTCGACCCCTTCACCGAGGCCAAGCTGGAGAAGGCCACCACGGCCCTGCTCCAGGGCCGCACCGCGGTGATCATCGCCCACCGTCTCAGCACCCTCGACGACGTCGACAGCATCTGCGTGCTCGATCGTGGCCGCGTCGTCGAGCACGCTCCCAGGCAACAGCTGGTGGCCGACCCGACCTCGCGCTTCGCTCG
>JAAZBK010000048.1 GCA_012513855.1 Acidimicrobiales bacterium | reverse complement strand
GAGATGGTGGTCGGATCGGCGAGGAACGGCGCACGCTGAGCGCACTCGGCGAACTTCGACGAGAACTCGCCGAACGTGAGGTGCTGGCTCTTCTGCTCGATCAGGCCGAACACGGCGGCGTCCCAGAACGACGTGGTGCCGCCGTTGCCCAGGATCACCTCGTAGCCGTCGGGCAGGGCGAACATCTCCTGCACGGCGTTTCGCAGGCGGCTGACCATGAACTTCACGGTGGGCTGGCGGTGGCTGGTGCCCAGGTAGGTGCCGGCCTCGGCCGCCAGGGCCTCCACCGCCTCGGGCCGGACCTTGGACGGGCCGCACCCGAACCGTCCGTCGGCCGGGAGGAGATCGGTGGGGATGGTGATCGAGGGCGTGCCAGTCATGGTTTCAGTGTCGCAGCAGACCCACGGAGGTGGGAAACCGGTTGGTGATGCCCGATGGCCCCGGCCGGCGCAATCGCTGATCCGCGGCTGGCCCTCGTCTGCTTCGCCGCCACCAGGCGTGGCAGGCTCGGCCCATGAGCCCGAAGTCGCCCTCCCGAACGCCCCACGGATCCTGGCGGTCTCCCATCACCGCCAGTGCGCTGGTGCAGGGGGCGGCCTCGGTATCGGAGGTCCGCGTCGACGGCACCGACATCTGGTGGAACGAGCAGCGGCCATCCGAGGGCGGTCGCCACCAGTTGGTGCGCTGCCGCGACGACGGTCCTGGCGGTTCGCCCTCCCGCCAGGACCTGTTCGAGGGGTTCGATCCGTCTGGCGCCGGACGCAACTGGAACGCTCGTACGGCGGTGATGGAGTACGGCGGCGGCGCGTGGAACGTGCGCGGCGGGTTGGTGGTGTTCGCCGACTGGTCCGACCAGCGCCTCCACCGGACCCGGCTCGGCGAGGCGCCGACCCCGATCACGCCCGAACCGCCTGCGTCCCGGGCGTACCGGTGGAGCGAGCCCACCTGGCTCGACGACGCCTGGTTGGTCTGCGTCCGCGAGGACCACTCGCCAGAGCGGGTCGCGTCCCACGGGGAAGCGGTGAACGAACTGGTGGCGGTGCCCGTCGACGGCTCGGCCGTCGACGATCCCTCGCGCGTCAAGGTCCTCGTGTCGGGGCCGGACTTCGTCCACTCGCCGGTGGTCCACGGCCGGCTCCTGGTGTGGATCCAGTGGGACCACCCGTCGATGCCGTGGGACGGGTCGACGCTGGTGGTCGGACTGGTCGAGCGCGAGGGCGGCGTCCCCGTGGGCGTCACCTCGCGGGCCGAGGTGGCGGGCGGGCCCCAGGAGTCGGTGGTGCAGCCCGGGTTCGAGGTCACGGGCGATCTCGTGTTCTGCACGGACCGGACCGGTTGGTGGAACCCCTGGGTGATCGACGCCGCCAGCGTCGACCAGGTGGTCGGCGAGGCCGGCAGCGCGCCGGAACCCTTCGACGGCCGATCCTTCGCGGAGCCGGTGCTCGCGGGCGGTGGGGTGGACGTCGAGATCGGTGGACCGCTGTGGGTCGGAGGCCTGCGGTGGTGGGCCGACGCGGGCGACGGCCGTCTGGTGGTCTCGGCCACCCGTGACGGTTCGGACCACCTGGCGGTCATCGGTACCGACGGCACCTTCGCGGAGCTGCCGACCCGGTTCAGCGAGGTGGTACAGGTGGTGCCGGGCCCGGCCGCCGACACGGTCGTGATCGTCGGCGCCACTCCCACCACCGAGGCTGGTCCGCACCTGGTGGCGCTGACGCCGGAGGTGCCGGGCGCCGGCGTCGCCGGGTCCGCCCGGGTGGCGCCGCTCCGCCCTTCTCGGGACCTGGGGATGGGTGAGGAGTGGTTCTCGGTGGCCCGTCACGTGTCGTTCCCGTCGGGCCCCGGCGTGGGCGGCGACCGGGTCGCCCACGCGCTCTTCTACGCGCCCAACAACCCCTCGGCCTCGGCTCCCACGGGTGAGCTGCCGCCTCTGGTGGTGATGATCCACGGGGGTCCCACGTCGGCCGCCCGCAACCGTCTCGACCTCGCCAAGCAGTTCTGGACCAGCCGCGGCTTCGCCGTGGTCGACGTCAACTACGGCGGTTCCACCGGCTACG
>JAAZBK010000335.1 GCA_012513855.1 Acidimicrobiales bacterium | reverse complement strand
TTGGCGGCACGGTACGAACGGCTCTTGTTGCCGTAGTAACCCTTGGCGCGCTCGAGCGTGGCGCGGCGGTGCTTCTTGGAATGGACGGCGCGCTTGACCCTGGCCATTGGAGGGCTCCTTTCGAGAGTTGGAGAGAGCTACTTGCCCAGCATCCGCTTGATGCGGGCGGCGTCACCGGGGGCGACGACGACCTCGTCCTTGAGGCGCCGGGTGACGGTGGACGGCTTCTTCTCCAAGATGTGGTTTCGGAAGGCGCGACGGCGGCGCAGCTTGCCGGTTCCCGTGGTCTTGAAGCGCTTGGCCGCGCCGCGGTGGGTCTTCATCTTTGGCATCGTGTGGTTCCTCCTGCGTCACCGTGGTGGTGACGGGGTGATCAGCCTTCGGCCTCGACCGGGGCGTCGGTGGAGGCGACCGGTTGGCCGGCCACCTCTGGGGCGGTTTCGGGAGATCCGGCAGGGGCGCCGTCGGCGGAACCGCCTCCGTCGCCACCCTCCTGACCCTTCTTGAGCTCTGCGGCGTGTGCGGCCTGGGCCTTCTTGTCGGGAGCCAGGACCATGATCATGTTCCTGGGCCCGTCGAGCTTCGGGTAGACCTCCACCCGTCCGGTGTTGGCGACCTCGTCGGCCACCTTGTCCAGGATCTTCTTGCCGAGCTCGGGGTGGGCTACCTCACGGCCACGGAACATGATCGTGATCTTGACCTTGTGGCCCTCGGAGAGGAACTTCTCGACCTTCTTGGTCTTGGTGTCGAAGTCTCCGCCGCCGATCTTGGGGCGGTACTTCATCTCCTTGATCACCACGTTCGTGCTCTTGCGGCGCGATTCCTTGGCCTTCTGGGCCGCCTCGTACTTGTACTTGCCGTAGTCCATGACACGGCAGACGGGCGGATTGGCCTTGTCGGCCACCTCGACGAGGTCGAGGTCCAGTGCACGGGCGTAGTTGAGCGCGTCCGGGAGGGGTTTGATCCCGACCTGTTCGCCGTCGGGGCCGACGAGGCGGACCTCTCGGGCTCGGATGCGTTCGTTGATCCTGGGCTCGTTGTTGACGGGTGGGGTAGCTATGGCCGGTTGCTCTTCATCAAGTGCGTAGGTCCTCCCTGACGCAGGTTGTCATCGCGAACTGAGACGACACCCATCGCCCCGGGATGTTCCCGAAAAGCACGAAAGCGGATGTCGGGAAAGCCGACATCCGCTGCACGCCCGGAGGCGCCTGGCATCAATCGACCCGGGCGCACGGTGCCCGAGGGCGGTGGCCGGGTGGGGGCTGGGCCCCGCTTCCACTTGGTACTGCGTGTCGTAGGGTACCAGGAGCAGCGGCCGCTCCTACAAGTTCGTGCCGCTCCCCCACCGACCACCATCGAGAGAGCGAACAGATGAGCTTGTGGACACCCGGCGGCGAGCACCCCGTCGACCGAGGCCAGGGTCCGGGAGACGACCAGGCCGGGGGTGCGGATCCGTCCCGTCCTCAACTGACCCCAGAGCAGGAGGCCGAGGCCCACCAGATCGCCTCGGAGATGCAGGAGGTGAGGGATCAGCTCTCGCAGGTGCCGGCGGCCGTGGTGATCGCCAACCACGCCATGGGTTGCTACGAGCTGGCCGCCATCCACCTCTCCAACCAGCCACCCAACTTCGCGGAGGCCCAGCTCGCCATCGACGCGTTCGGTGCCCTGCTGGACGTCACCAAGGGCCGGCTCGGCCCCGACGAGGCCACGCTCGACGATGCTCTCGCCCAGATCCGCCTGGCGTTCGTCCAGGTCAAAGCCTCCTGGGAGCAGTCGACCCAGGAGACTGCGCCCTCTGCCGAGCCCGGCGACCCGGCCGAACCCGCCGACACCTGACCGAACCGCTCAGGTGGCCTCCGCCACCTCGACGGCTTCGAAGCCGGTCGGGCCCGGTTCCAAGCGGTAGGTGACCACCTGACCGACCGGAACCGTTCGGCTGCCGCCGGCTATGCGCGTGCAGTGGAACCACCGCTCGCTCCCGTCGTCCGCGTCGCGGAGCGTTCCCGCGCCGACGTGGTCGTCGAAGGAGGTCACGGTGCCCCTGCCCGTGGCGAAGACGGTGGCTGGCACTGCCGGCATCGGAGCTACCTCGCGCCCGACCGCTGCGTCAGTGGACGATCTTGGAGAGCGGGAGCTCGATGATGTCGGTGGCACCGGAGTCCTTCAGCGCGGGGATCAAGATATTGATCTCGCGCTTGGGGACCACGGTCTCGACCGCGTACCCCCCGCTGCCGTGCAGCTTCGAGACGGTGGGGGCCTTCATCGACGGCAGCAGCTCGATCACGCCGTCGAGGTCGGCGTCGGCCACGTTGAGCTTGACCAGGACCTTCCCCCGGGCCTCCAGCACTCCCTGGAGGAGGGTGCGGACCTGGTGCATCGCGTGCTGCTTCTCGGGATCGGCGTAGGCGGTGGGGTTGGCCACCAGCTCGGTGTAGCTCTGGAGCACGATGTCGATCTCTCGCAGCCCGGCGGCTCGCAGGGCCCGACCGGTCTCGGTGATCTCGACGATGCAGTCGACGATGTCGGGGATCTTGGCCTCGGTGGCGCCGTAGCTGAGCCGGATGTCGGCGTCGATCCCCTTGGACTCGAAGAAGCGGCGGGTCACCGCCGGATACTCGGTCGACACCCGCACGCCGTTCGGGAGGTCCTCCACCCGTTCGACGTGGGAGTCACCCGCCACCGCCACCACCATCCGGATCGGCCGGGAGGTGGCCTTCGAGTACTGGAGCTCACCGAGCGACACCACGTCGCTCGCCGTCTCCTCGATCCAGTCGCGGCCCGTGATGCCGATGTCGAACATGCCCTCGGCGACGTACATCGGGATCTCCTGCGGGCGCAGGATCCTCACCGAGTCGATTCGGGGATCGTCGATGTTGGCCTTGTAGTCGACCGTCGACGAGCGGTTCACCGTGAGATCCGCCGCGGCGAACAGCTCGAGGGTGGCCTTCTCTAGCGAACCTTTGGGGAGAACCAGTTGGAGCACGGTTGCCGACGGTACCGTCCCCAACCTGCTCGGAGCCAAGCGGTTGCGGCACAGCCGCGACGCGACCAGGCCCGACGGAGGGACCCGGGACGGGTCAGCCGCTGCGCCAGGCCGTCAGCCGGCGCCGAGGAGGTCGACCACGAACACGAGGGTCTCGTTGGGGCCGATCACCCCGCCGGCTCCCGCAGCCCCGTAGCCGAGGTGCGGCGGGATGGTCAGGCGACGGCGACCACCCAGCTTCATGCCCGCCACGCCCTGGTCCCACCCGCTGATGACCTGTCCCGCACCCAGGCGGAAGCCGAAGGAGTCACCTCGGTCCCACGACGAGTCGAACTGCTGCCCGGTGGACCAGGCGACGCCCACGTAGTGGACGTCGACGGCCTGGCCGGCCGTGGCTTCGGGACCGTCGCCCACCGTCAGGTCCTCGATGACCAGCTCGGTCGGAGGTTCGGTGTCGGGGATGGTCACGTCGGGCTTCGTCATGACGCGCACACTACCGCTCGACCCCGACACGTTCGGTCCGGCAGGAACCGGGCCGGGTGATCGCTCGCCGCAGACCTGCCCCTCAGCAGTTGCCGTGGGAGAAGTTGCGCACGTCGAGGATGCGGTCGCCGTAGGTCTGCTCGGCCGCCGCGAACAGGAGCTGGGCCTGCGGAACCGAATCCGCCCGGGCGGCGTTCTCCACCTCGACCAGGTAGGCAGCGAGGTCACGCACCCGCGGGTTGGGCCCGGCCCGACCGAAGCTGCCGACCATCGCACTCTGGCCGGCGCTGCCGAAGCCGTCGTTCTCGTCGTACCAGTGACCGATCTCCACCATCGAGGCCGCGGCGCTGACCTCGGTCTGGAAGCCCTCCCTGAAGTCGAGGAACGCCGACGATCCCCGACAGAAGTCGTCCAGCTCCACCACACGGGTCACCTCTCCCTGGGCGGTGGCGCCGAAGTCCACCACATCGGAATCGTTGCCCACCCTGCGCACCTCTCGGCTGGTCTCCTTGCCGTACCCGTCGACGCACACGATCTCCTCGGTCACGCCCTCACCCGACTCGGCCGGCGAGCTGGTGATCAGACAGTGTCGCTCGGCACCTGGACCGATGATCCCCAACTCGCGACCCGCCACCATGCTGACCACGATTATGACGACGAGGCCGACCACGCCGATCACCACCGTCCGCGAGGCCGAGGGGCCGTCGGCCTTCGGCGGTGCCCAGTCTTCGATGTGGAACCGTCGCTCGTACTCCGAGTCGGTCATGTCCCGTTCGCCGGAACCACCGTGACCGCTGTAGTCGCGGAGGGTGGACGTGGGCGACGACGCCGAGGGGGACGACCCACCAAGGGTGGTCGAGGCGGGTAGCGGATCCCACGACGTCGG
>JAAZBK010000334.1 GCA_012513855.1 Acidimicrobiales bacterium | reverse complement strand
GCTGGCCGATCAGGTCCGGGCAGGGCTGCGGCGACGCGATCCGCTCCCGAGGCGGGTGGTCCGACGCCTCTCGTGGCGTGAGGCCTTCGGAAGGGTCGGTCCTACAGGTCGGGCCCGAGGCGCTCGCGCCGCGGCACCGGCCGGTGGTCCATCGGCTCCTGCCGCCGGAGATCGGGACCGCGAACCCGAACCCGTCGGCTAGGTCGTGGAGACCTTCGGCCGGGTCCGGTCAGTCGGTCTTGTCTGAGTCGGCGTCGTCGTCGGACGACATGCCGAGGTAGTCGCGGAGTCCACCCGCCCGGAACGACTCGGTCAGCCGCGCCATCCCGGCGCGGCCCAACCGGCGGAGGCTGCGCTCGAACCACAGGGCGGCGGCCAGCATGACCACGAACCCGGCGAAGGACACCATGAACGACGTGGCCGTGGCCAGGGCCACCACCAGCACCACTACCCCGACCAGGAACACCAGGCCGGCCCGCTTCATCTGACGGATCGAGTCGGTGTAGAGCGAGTGACCGCCCATGTCCACCGCCAGCCTGGGATCGTCAGCGTAGAACTGCTGCTCGATCTCCTGGAGGATGCGTTGCTCGTCCTCGGAAAGCGGCACCACTCACCCCTTCGACAATGGATCCCGGGCGGGGACCCGGTTGCCGGGTCAGTCTCTCACAGCACGAGCGAGGCGACAACGCGGAAGCTCGTTCGCTCCACCTCGCTGCCTGACGCCGTCAGGTGTCGGGCGGACCGTCAGGGTTCGAGCCGTCGCCGGGAGACGATCCGGCCTGGGTGGGGCCCCACTGCTGGGCGCCACGCCGCGCTATCCGCAGACCGTCGGTTCCGATCAGGCTGGCGGGTCCCACGGCGCGGGGCCCGAAGCGGGCCCTGATGTCGTCGACCACGGCCTCGGCACGGGACCGTCCGGCGTCGCCTCCCGTCGCCAGGTCGTCGAGCGACAGCTGGCGGGCCGAGACCGGACCGAGTTGGGACACGCCGATCCCCAGCAGGCGGACGCCCTGGGAAGGGTCGAGTAGGGCCAGGAGCCCCCGACCGATCTCGGCGATCTCGTGGGCTGAGTCGGTGGAACCACCGAGCGTGCTCGACCTGGTGACCGACCGGAAGTCGCCGAAGCGGACCTTCAGGGTGACGGTTCGCCCGGCGATCCCGGCGTGGCGCAACCGGGTGGCCACGGCATCGGCCATCCTCAGCAGCTCGACCTCCAGCACGCCCCTGTCGGTCAGGTCGCGCGGGAACGTCTCCTCGTGGCTCACCGACTTCACCGGCTGATCGGGCACCACCGCCCGGGGGTCGACGCAGTTGGCGAGGGCGTGGAGGTGGGCGCCCTGAGCCCGGCCCAGCGACGCCACCACCGCTGACTCGGGGGTCTCGGCCAGTTGCCCGACGGTGCGAACCCCGAGACGCTGGAGCTTGGCGAGGGTGGCCGGGCCCACGCCCCACAGCGCCTGCACCGGCATCGGGTGCAGGAACTCCTCCTCCCCCTGCGGGTCGACGACGACCACACCGGGGCCGGCCCGCGGACCGGCCTCGGTGGCACGCGGCTTGGCTGCCTCCGATGCCAGCTTGGCCAGGAACTTCACCCGGGCCACGCCCACCGAACACGTGAGCCCCTCCTGCTCGGCCACGAGCGCACGCAGCCGACGGGCGATCACCTCGGCCGGCCCGTGGAGGCGACGGGCACCCGCCACGTCGAGGAACGCCTCGTCGAGCGACAGGGGCTCCACCAGCGGGGTCATCCCCTTGAAGATCGCCATGATCCGCGCGCTGACCTCGCTGTAGTGGGCGTGGTCGCCCGGGAGGAACACCGCGTGAGGGCAGAGGCGCCGGGCCCGCACCGACGGCATGGCCGAGTGCACCCCGTAGACCCTCGCCTCGTACGACGCCGCCGCCACCACACCACGGCTGCCTGAGCCGCCGACGATCACCGGCTGTCCCCGAAGCTCGGGATGCCGGAGCAGCTCCACCGACGCGAAGAAGGCGTCCATGTCGACGTGGATGATCGACGGCTCTGACGCGGGGCGTGCGGTCACGGCACGGCCAGGACCCTCAGATCACCGAACGACGTCCCCTCCACGAGGTACCGGAAGGCGCGGCGCTCGACCCAGCGCTCCGCCAGCCAGGCGCCCAGCGGGTCTCGCACCCAGGTGGGGGAACCGGACAGGTGGTCGCCACAGCAGTCGGCCGCCACGTACTGCGCGTCGACCACGATCCCGTCCGGGTCGTCGACGGTGAGGTCGCCGTGCCAGGCCAGCGCCTGGTGGACCACGACGCGGAGGTTCCACCCCATGCCGGGTGCGTCGGCGGTGATCTCATAGATCGATTCCGACCAGTCGGTGACGCTGAGGCCGGTCTCCTCGCGGACCTCACGGGTCAGGCCGCCGAGGACGGTCTCACCTTCGTCGACGACACCACCGGGCGGCGACCAGTCGACGCGGCCGTCCCGACGGCGGTTCTGGACGAGGAGGAGCCCGTCGGGGCTCTCCACCACCGCTCCGGCGACCAGCCAATCCCTCATGGGCCGGCGGGACGTCCGCCCGCTCCGCGGGCGCCGGTGCGGAACCGGGCGAGGCGGTCTCGAACCCCCCACCGGGTGACGAGCACGAGCGCCTCTCCGACGATGTTGGGCGACATCTTGGAGATCCCCCGCTCCCTGTCGCGGAAGGTGATGGGGATCTCCACGATCCGTCCGCCCGCCTTCGACACCTCGTAGGCCATCTCGATCTGGAAGCCGTAGCCGTCGGCCCTGACCCGCTCCAGCCCGATCCGCTCGATGATGGCGGTCCGGTAGGCGCGGAAGCCCGCGGTGGCGTCGCGCACCGGGAGGTCGAGCATCAGGCCGATGTAGCGGTTGCCCCACTTCGACAGCAGGCGGCGGTTGGCGGGCCAGCCGGGCACCGCACCTCCCGGCACGTAGCGGGAACCGATGGCCAGATCGGCGTCGTGGCGATCGAGCGCGGCGATGAGGTCGGGTAGCACCGCAGGGTCGTGCTGACCGTCGGCATCCATCTCCATGAGGATGTCGTGGCCGCGCTCCATGCCCCACGCGAAGCCGGCCCGGTACGCCGGCCCGAGCCCGTTCTTCTCGGTGCGGCGCAGGACCTCGATCTGGCCGAGCTCGCCGGCCGCGGTGACCGCCAGATCGGCGGTGCCGTCGGGGCTCCCGTCGTCGACCACCAGCACGTGGGCCTCGGGCACGGCCGCGCGTATGCGCGCCAGGATGTCCTGGATGTTCTCTGCTTCCTGGTACGTGGGCAGGACCACTAGCGGCGACACGGGTTGCCACTCTACGGGTCGACGCACCACCACGACCGCCTCCCCCGCGCCTGCTCGTACCATTGGGGCCATGTCAGACGTCGCCGAGGTCGAATCAGCAGTTCCACCCGCGGGTGCGCGGATCCTCGCCTTCGTGATGATCGTGGCCGCCGGGATCTGCGGCGGACTGATCGGATGGAAGGTCACCGACCTCCAGGTCGACGACGGAAGCATCCTCCCCGGGGTCGTGGGGGTGCTCGGCGCGATCTTCGCCGCCGGGGGCGTCGCCATCCTCGCGGTCCTGGTCATGAGGGCGATGGCGGAGTGGCACAGCATCGAGGAGTCGGGCGATCCCACCGCCGCCCGGCGGGGTCGCTCGTGACCCTCGCACCCGATCCGTCCGAGCTGCTCGGGCTCGGACGGTCGATCGCCGAGGAGGTGGCGCAGGGGCTCGAGGAGGCCCTCGCCGGCGACGTGCGGGCCACCACCATCACCTCCAAGTCGACCGGCACCGACCTCGTCACCGAGATGGACACCTGGGCCGAGCGCCTGATCACCGACCGGATCCTGGCGGCCCGCCCCGACGACTCGATCGTGGGTGAGGAAGGCGCCGACGTGGCCGGCACCAGCGGCGTCTCGTGGTGCGTCGACCCCATCGACGGAACCGTCAACTTCGTCCACGGCCTACCGGGCTTCTGCGTGTCGATCGCGGCGCAGTGGCAGGGCGAGACCGTGGCAGCGGTGGTGGTCTCGCCCCTCCACCGCGACACCTACACGGCCACCGCGGGCGGAGGCGCGCATCGCAACGACGAACCGATCCGCTGCTCCGAGCCTGCGGGCCTGGGCCGCGCCGTGGTGGGCACCGGATTCGGGTACCGGCCCGAACGCCGGCGACGGCAGGCCGAGGTGGTCACCGAGGTCATCCCCCACATCGCCGACATCCGCCGCTTCGGAGCAGCCGCCGTCGACCTCTGCCTGGTCGCATCGGGCCGCCTCGACGGCTACTGGGAGGTCGGCCTCAACCCCTGGGACCACGCCGCCGGAGCCCTCATAGCCGTGGAGGCTGGGGCCCTGTGCAGCGGCCTGAACGGGGAGCCGCCGTCGGCGTCTTTCGTGCTGGCCGCTCCCCCGTCGATCTGGACCGAGCTGCGAGACCTCCTGGCGGGCGCGGGGGCGGCCGACCTGTAGTTGCGCCGATCGAGGCAGCGTCCCCGACGACCCTGCTGCCTGGACCGCCGCCTCGTCTCCTAGCATCCATCGGGTGGGTACCCGCATCCTTACGGTGGAAGACGACGAACGCATCCGCACGGCCGTGCGCCTCGCCCTGGAAGACGAGGGCTGGTCGGTGGCCGAGGCCGAGAACGGTGAGGACGCCCTGGCCATCTTCGCCCAGGCCCCCACCGACGTCGTCCTCATCGACATCATGCTCCCCGACATCGACGGGTTCGAGGTGTGCCGGGCCATCCGCCGCAGCTCCGACGTGCCCATCGTGATGGTCACGGCCCGCGACGACACCCACGACGTGGTGGCGGGGCTGGAGGCCGGGGCCGACGACTACCTCACCAAGCCCTTCGCTCCCAAGGAGCTGTCGGCGCGCATCCGAGCCCTCCTCCGTCGAGCCAGAGCGGCCGATCCCACCAGCCCCCACCTGCGCTTCGGAGACCTGGAGATCATCCCCGACCAGGGCGTGGTCCGACGCGAGGGCGCCGAGGTCCACCTCACCAAGACCGAGTTCAAGCTCCTCGTCGAGCTCGCCTCGTCGCCCGGCAAGGTGTTCAGCAGGGAGACGCTGCTGGACAAGGTCTGGGGCTACGACTACTTCGCCGACGGCCGCCTTGTCGACGTCCACGTCCGCCGCCTCCGCACGAAGGTCGAGACCGACGCCGCCAACCCTCGCCACGTGGTCACGGTGCGTGGCCTCGGTTACAAGCTCCAGCCCTGAGCTGTCGCCCGTGACCGACTCCGCCGCCTACGTCGGGGGCCAACCGGCCACCCTGACCCGTCGACGGTGGGGACGCATCCGCACCCCGCGCCTCGGGCTGCGAGCGCGCATCACCCTGGCGTTCACGCTCAGCGCCACCCTGCTCTCGGCTCTGCTGGCCCTCACCACGTGGGGCCTCACCCGGGAGAGCATCATCAACCAGCGGGAGAGCTCGGCCACCACCCAGGCCTTCCGCAACGCCGGGATCGTTCGGCCCTACCTGCTCCCCGACGTCGACGACGAGACCCTCCGATCGACGCTCGGCTCCCTTGAGAGCGACAGCGCGGCGCGTGCCCTGGTTCGCGACGAGCAGGGGCTGTGGACCAACCAGACCACCGAGTTCGACGAGAAGGCCGTGCCCCGCGACCTGCTCCGCATGGTGGAGGACGGCACGCCGGCCCGGATGAGGGTGACCGTCAACGGTCAGCCGCAGCTGCTCGTGGGGGTACCGCTCAGCTCGGTGGGCGGCCTCTACTTCGAGTTCGTGTCGCTGAAGGACACCCAGAACGCGCTGGAGAGCCTCTCGGCATCGCTCTTCGGCGCCACGTTCGTCACCACCCTGGCGGGAGCCGCCCTCGGCTGGTGGGCCAGCCGGCGCACCCTCCGGCCGCTCGCAGACGTGTCGAGCGCGGCGGAGGCCATCGCCGGTGGACGGCTCGACACCCGGCTCGGAGCCATCGAGGACCCCGACCTCGGCGTCCTGGTCGGCTCGTTCAACCACATGGTGGAGGTGCTCGAACAGCGGATCGACCGCGACGGCCGGTTCGCCTCCGACGTCAGCCACGAGCTCCGCTCTCCCCTGATGACCCTCTCGGCGTCGATCGAGGTCCTGGCATCACGACGCGACGACATGCCCGACGCATCGGCCCAGGCCGCCGTCGACCTCATGGTGGCCGACGTGGCCCGCTTCAAGCAGTTGGTCGAGGACCTCCTCGAGATCTCCAGGTTCGACGCGGGAGCAGCCCGCCTGGAGGAGTCCGACATCCGACCCGGCGAGCTGATCCACCAGTCGGTGGCCTGGTCGCAGAGCCCCGAGGTGCCGATCGAGATCGACCCGGAGCTGGAGAACGTGGTGATCCGGGCCGACAAGCGACGGCTGGTCAGGGTGGTGGCGAACCTGCTGGACAACGCGCGCAAGTACGGCGGTGGCCCGACCCGCATCGAGGTTCGGCGGGAACCGGCCTCGCTCACCATCGCCGTCGAGGACAACGGCCCGGGCGTGCCCGAGGATGAGCGGGACCTCATCTTCGACCGGTTCTCCCGTGGTGCCGGATCCAGCCGCCGTGCCGGCAGCGAAGGCGTCGGGCTCGGGCTCTCGTTGGTGGTCGAACACGTCGCGCTGCACCGGGGTCGGGTCTGGGTCGAGTCCCTGCCCGATGACCAGGAGGGAGCGCGCTTCGTGGTCCAACTGCCCATCGACTGGGACGCCGTCGCGCCCGAGGAGGAGGATCACCATCACGACCTCCTCGACGACCACCATCCCGACGACCACCCCGAGGAGGAGGTTCCGTGATCGCCCCGGAGTCCACCAGCCCCCGCCACCCACGCCGTCGGTCCGCGGCGGCACCCTCGGTCCTCGTGCTCTCGATCGTCGGCGCCGTCCTCACGTTGCTCGCGCTGGCCTCATGTGGCGTGCCCATCGACGACGACCCCCGTGCCATCGGCCGGTCGACCATCTCCTCCGACACCGAGGAGCTCCGCCAGACCCCCACCACCAGCGACTCGCCCGGTGCCCGGCAGGTGTCGGTGTACTTCATGCGCAACGAATCGATCGCCTCGGTGTCGTTCCCCGTCGACGGCCTTCCGACGCTGGCGGAGGTCCTGGCGTTCACCGTGGGCGAACCGCCCGACGGCTACAACACGGCCATCCCCTCGGGCACCGCGATCCTCTCGGCCGAGGTCTCCGACGACGTGGCCGCCATCGACGTCACGCCCGACATCAACAACATCAGCGGCCAGGCCCAGAAGCAGGCCTACGCCCAGCTGGCCTTCACGGCCTTCTCGTTCGCCGACGTCGACACGATCCGCTTCTCGGTCGGCGGCAACCCGGTGGACGCTCCGACCGACAACGGCAACCGCGAGTCGGTGAGGCCGGGCGACTACGACGATCTGCGCCCGACCGAGTGACGAGGCCGAAGCGGTCGGACCAACGCCCTACGGCGCCGTCTCTTCTTCGGCCCTGATGTAGGGCTGCTGGAAGATCCCGGTGGTCCGCAACATCGCACGGTCGACCACCTTCAGGTGCGCCACCGCTTCCGACACCGGCACGCGGACGATCTGGTCGGCCTGGAGCGCCACCATGTCGCCGAAGGCCCGGTCGGCCACCGCGTCGACCGCGGCCACGCCGAACCGGGTGGCGAGCACCCGGTCGAACGCCACCGGGGTGCCGCCGCGCTGGACGTGGCCGAGCACCGTGGTCCGGCTCTCTATGCCGGTGAGGTTCTCCAGCTCGGAGGCCACCCGGTGGGCGATGCCTCCGAGCACCTGGTGTCCGTAGGCGTCGACCGGGAGCTCGGGGAGTTCGATGGTCCCCGGTGCGGGCACCGCTCCCTCGGCCACCACCACGATCGACGCCCAGCGGCCGTGGTTGTGCCGGAGGCTGATGCGGCGCGCCACCTCGTCCATGTCGAACGGCTCCTCTGGCACGAGGGTCACCGCCGCTCCCCCGGCGAGGCCGGCCCACGCCGCGATGTGGCCGACGTGGCGGCCCATCACCTCGACCACCAGCACCCGGTCGTGGCTCTCGGCGGTGGTGTGGAGCCGGTCTATGGCCGCGGTGCAGATCTGCACCGCGGTCTGGAAGCCGAAGGTCATCTCGGTGTGGGCGATGTCGTTGTCGATGGTCTTGGGCACGCCCACCACCGGTATCCCGTCGGCATGCAGGTCCTTGACCACGCCCATGGACCCCTCACCGCCGATCGCCACGAACGCATCGAGCCCGTACTTCTCCACCGCCTCGCGCACCTTCGCCACCCCGCCGTCCATCCCGTAGGGCTGATCTCGCGAGGTGCCGAGGATCGTCCCGCCCCTGGGGAGCAGGCCCCGGCAGTCGTCGCTGGTGAGGGGCCGCGCGTCGTCCTCCACCACGCCGCGCCACGAATCGTGGAACCCGACCACGGTGCCGCCGTGCTCGATCTCGGTGGTTCGCACCGCCGCCCTGATGACCGCGTTGAGTCCGGGGCAGTCGCCGCCGCCGGTGAGGATCCCGATGCGCATGCCGGCACCCTACCCACCCCGCTTTGTAGCCTCGCCCGCCATGGCAGTCGTCATCGCTCTCGACGCCGGCACCACTGGGGTGCGGGCCTTCGCAGTCAACGAGTCAGGTGAGCCCGTCGGCTACCGGTACCGGGAGTTCACCCAGCACTTCCCCCGTCCCGGCTGGGTCGAGCACGACGTCACCGAGATCTGGAGCGCCATCGTCGGCACCACCGCCGAGCTGATGGCCTCGTTGGACCAGCCGGTCGCGGCCTTCGGCATCACCGACCAGCGCGAGACGGTGGTGGCGTGGGACCGACGAACCGGCAGGCCCCTGCACCGGGCCATCGTCTGGCAGGACCGGCGCGGCGCCGCCCGCTGCGACGAGCTGGTGGACGAGGGGCTCCTGCCCACCGTCCGGGCCACCACCGGGCTGGTGCTCGATCCGTACTTCTCGGCCACCAAGGTCGAGTGGCTGCTCACCGAGGGTGGGGTGGAGGCTGGGCCCGACCTGGCGATCGGCACCATCGACTCCTGGTTGCTGTGGAACCTCACCGGCGGCCAGGTGCACGCCACCGAGGCCTCCAACGCCAGCCGGACCATGCTCTTCGACATCGGCTCGCTCTCGTGGTCGCCCGAGCTCTGCGACCGGTTCGGCGTGCCGCTCGGAGCCCTGCCCGAGGTGCTGCCGTCGAGCGGCCGCTTCGGAGTCACCCACGAGCGGTCCGGCCTGCCCCCGGGCATACCGATCTCGGGCATCGCCGGCGACCAGCAGTCGGCGCTGTTCGGCCAGGCCTGCTTCTCGCCCGGGGCCACCAAGAACACCTACGGCACCGGCTCCTTCGTGCTCATGAACGTCGGCGACACGTGCCCGGAGCCGGTCGAAGGTCTGCTCACCACGGTGGCCTGGTCGATCCCCGACCCCACCGCAGGAGGCGCCATCCGGACCGACTACGCGTTCGAGGGGTCGATCTTCTCCACCGGTTCGGCCGTGCAGTGGCTGCGCGACGGCCTGCGCATCATCGACGACGCCGCCGAGACGGGGCCCCTCGCCGCCTCGGTCGATTCCACCGACGACGTGTTCTTCGTCCCGGCCTTCACCGGGCTGGGGAGCCCGTGGTGGGATCCCTACGCCCGAGGGACGCTCGTCGGCGTCACCAGGGGCACCACCCGGGCCCACCTCGCCCGGGCCGTGGTCGAGGC
>JAAZBK010000333.1 GCA_012513855.1 Acidimicrobiales bacterium | reverse complement strand
GCGATAGCCCGCCACGGCACCTACGTGCCGAGCCGCGCTCCCGGGTCACCCGTCCACGAGGCGATGGTGGGCGCGCTCGACCTGGTGGGCGGGCCGATCCTCACCAACCTCGCATCGCTGGGCGCAGCGATAGCCGTGTTGTGGGCGCTCGACGTGCTCCTCTCCCAGCACGGCCTCGGCCCCGAGCGACGGTGGGCGATCGCGCTGGTGGGGTTCAACCCCTGGTTCGTGATCGCGGCGACGTCGTCGGTCGACTACCTCTTCGCTCTGGCGTTCGTCCTCTGGGCCGGGGTGGGCCTGAGGGCCGGGTACACGGTCAGCGCCGGGCTGCTAGGAGCGCTCGCCATGGGGTGTCGCATCGGGTCGGCCACCCTCCTGTTGGCGATCATCGTGGCCGAGATGTGGGTCCGTGCCGACGATGGCGACGCACGTCGGGCACGCCGGGCACGCCTCGTTACGGCGTCGCTGGTCTCCGTCGCCGGCACCCTGGCACTGTTCACCCCTTCGTTCATCGCGGCGGGTGGGCTCGAGTTCGCCAGCAACGACTTCTCCACGTCCAGCCTGGCGGTGCACCTGGGCCGGGCCGGGGCCAAGAACCTGACGCTGCTCGGCACCGTCGGCTCCCTGGCCGCGCTGGCTGCGGTTCCGGCGGTGTTCCGGCTGGTGCGGGGCAGCTGGTCGGGCTGGGTGGTTCGGTTCGCCACCATCGGTCTGGTGCTGTCGCAAGCGCTGTTCATGCGCTTCCCGTGGAAGATGTCCCACCTGCTCCCCTGCCTGGTGGTCGGGGCGATCCTCCTGGGAGCGGCCCTCGGCGGACGACCCCGGCTGCTCGTGACGATCGTCCTCCTCCAACTGCTCTTCTGCTTCGTCCAGCTGGAGGTGATCCGGCCCGACGATCCGAACCGCGCCACCGGCGCCCGGATCGACGTTTCGGTGGGCTGGGGTCCGGTGGCCACCGACTGGCAGTGCCGCCGCGAGCACCGCGACGCCTACCGCGGTCGCCAGAAGGTGGAGGTGGAAGCCGCCTGGAAGTGCGCTCAGCCCTTCAGCGACTGACCCGGTTCAACTCGACCGTGTTCAGCTCGACCGGTGCCTCAGGATGGTGACGGCGAAGTCGGCCTGATCGTGCCAACGCTCGAGGTCCCAGGTGGCGAAGCGGTGATCGACCTCCAGCCCGGCACTTGCCACGCTGCGGTCGAAGTCGACCAGGGGCAGGCGCTCGACGTGGAAGCCGGTGGCGATGAACCCCTCCGGCGCCAGGTGGGCGGCCAGTCGCCGCAGGACGTCGGTCTCGGTCTCCGGTGCCACGAACGCCAGAACGTTGCCGGCCGACACGATCGCATCGAAGGGCCGGGCTTCGCCCACCGACGACAGGTCGAGGTGGGCGAGGTCGGCCGCGAAGTAGCGGGGCCCGGGGTGGTCGACCTCGGCCGCGGCGATGAGCTTGGGGTCGACGTCGACCCCGACGACGTCGTGGCCCTGCTGGTGCAGCCAGCCGGCCAGGCGACCGGGACCGCAGCCGGCATCGAGGATGCGCGATCCCCGACCGACCATGGCATCGATGAGCCGGGCCTCGCCCACCAGGTCGGCGCCCTCGGCGGCCATGGTCCGCCAGCGCTCGATGTACCACTCCGAGTGGCCCTCGCTGGTGTCGGTCTCCCAGCGGGTGGGCTTGCGGTCGGTCGGGCCGAGGGCCCCTGGAGCTCCTCCCACGGCCATCACCGGGCCCGGTAGGTGGCTCGGGTGCCGGCGTGGTCGGCGTCCTTGTTGAGGCGCTTGGAGAGGTGGAGCCCCTCCAACACCAGCTCCACCGCGCTGGCCACCACCCCTGGTCGCTCGTCGTCCTCCACCAGCGCCACCACCGCATCTCGTAGAGCCGGTATCTCGGTGGCCAGGGCCACCTCGTCGCGCGACGACACGTCCTCGCCGGCGTGGACCACCCGGCCGTCATCGAAGGCTTCGATGACGCCCCTCAGCTGCGCGATGTCGAGCCGTTCGCGGAACACGGTGAGCACCGCCTGCTTCAGGAGCCGGTCGATCACCTCGCCGCCGTCGTCGTCCAGCGTGTCGAGCTCGACCTTGCCCGACGTCGACGCAGCCAGAGCCTCCAGGTCCGAGACCCGCGGCACGGCCTCGGTGTCGCCCGCCCTCAGCGCCCGCCGGAGGGCGTTGGCCTCCATGGTCTCGGCGTTGGTGACCGAGAGGCGGACCGACACGCCCGAACGCTGGTTGATGTGGGAGCTCTGCCTCGCCAGCTGCGAGAACGTGGCGACGATCTCGGCCATGAACGGCGGGGTGACCACCTCGAGGTCGTCGGCAGAGACGGGCTGGGCCTCCTGGGCAACGATGGCCATCTCGGTCTCCACGTCGAGCGGGTAGTGGGTGCGGATCTGGGCACCGAAGCGGTCCTTGAGCGGCGTGATCAGCCGGCCACGGTTCGTGTAGT
>JAAZBK010000332.1 GCA_012513855.1 Acidimicrobiales bacterium | reverse complement strand
GGCGAGCAGCGGCCGGGCCGCCCTCGGCATGGCGGCTTCGGTCCTCGCTACGACGTTCGCGCTCCGAGCGTTGGGCGACGTGTCCGGGAACTGGATGCGGTGGGCTTCGCCGATCGGCTGGGCCCAGGCCAGCCGAGCCTTCGCCGGTGAACGATGGCTGCCGCTGGTCCTGTGCGTCGTCGCCGCGGCGGTCGGTGTGGTGTCCGCCTTCTGGCTCTCCACCCGACGCGACCTCGGGTCCGGGCTCGTTCCCACCAAGCCCGGGCCCGGTCGCGCTTCGCCGCGCCTCACCGACCCGCTGGGCCTGGCGGTTCGGTTGCATCGGGGTTCGTTGATCGGCTGGGCGATCGGTCTCTTCGTGGCCGGCGCGCTCTATGGGTCGATCGGCGACGACGTCGAGCAGATGCTGGAGGACAACCCCGTCTACCAAGACATCCTCGTGCAGACCGGAGGCGCCGACCTCACCGATTCGTTCTTCGCCAGCAGCCTGCTCATGCTGTCCCTGGTGGTGTCAGGCTTCGCCATCGCCACCGTCTCGCGCCTGCGTTCGGAAGAATCGGCGGGTCGCGCCGAGGTCGTCCTGGCATCGGGGGTGAGCCGCAGCAGGTGGGCGGCGAGCTACCTGCTCGTCGCGTTCGCCGGGGCGGCGGCCGGGATGGTGCTGAGCGGGTTCGGGCTCGGCCTCAGCTACGCGGCGGTGAGCGGCGACAGCCGCCAGATCGGCCGACTGGTGTTCGCCTCGCTGGCCCCGCTGCCGGCCGTCGCGGCCCTGATCGGCGTCGCGATGCTCCTCTACGGCCGAGCGTCGGCCGCGGTCGTGGCCTCGTGGGCCGTGCTGGCAGTGGTGAGCGTCATCGCTCTCCTGGCCGAGGTGCTGCGTCTCCCGTCGTGGCTCCGCCAGATCTCGCCGTTCGCTCACGTCTCCCAGGTGCCGGCCGAAGCGATCTCCTGGCTCCCGACGCTCGGCATGGTGGCGGTTGCCGGTGCGCTGGTGGCCGCCGGGGTGGCGGCACTCCATCATCGAGATATGGGCTGAGCAGCCCTGCCCCGAGCCGGAACCTCGTCAGTTCAGTGGCGGCAAGGCGAGGACGAGGGCGGTGAGCCACAGCTCCTCGTTGGGGTTGAACTTGAGGTCCTCGTCGGCCTGGCGGATGGCGTCGATCGCGCCGATGGCCCGTGCTGGTTCCGACGACACCAGCAGCTCGTCGCGGTAGGTGCCGGCGAGCGACGACAGGCCGAGCCGCAGCTCGTCGGTGCGCAGGCGTCGGAGCTCGCGCTTGTGGCGGGCCTCCAGCTCCTTGGCCCCCGAACCCCGCTGGCCGTAGCGCTCGATGCGCTCGTTCAGCTCGGCCACCTCACCCTCCTGCCGGGCCCGCAACGGCGCCTCCACGTCGTCGATGGCAGCGCGCAGGTCGGCCACGGCTCGGGTGGCAGCGGCCCCGCGGCCGTCGATGCGGAGCGGGAGGTCGCGCCACGCGGCCACCCGCAGCGCGAGGCGTTCGTCGGTGGCGAGCAGGCGGGCACGTCGGAGGTCGCCGCCCGAGAACCCGGCCGCTTCGGCAGCCCGCTCGGCCGGGATGCCGTCGGCGACGAGCCGGTCGACGATCGCCTGCGCCGGGACCGGGGTGAAGTCGACCCGGACGCACCGCGAGGCGATGGTGACCAGGTTAGGCGGCAGCTCGTCGGCCAAGACGATGAAGAACGTTCCGGCGGCGGGCTCCTCGATGGTCTTGAGCAGCTTGGGCGCGACGCCCTCGGCCATGCGGTGGAACTCGTCGAGCACGAGGACCTTGCGGGTCCCCTCGGTGGCCGACCGACTGGCCCGGGTGACCACCTCGTCGGCCTGGTCGGTGGAGATGGCCGCACCCACGCGCTCCACCACGATCAGGTCGGGGTGCTGCTCGTGCATGGCCAGCGACCGTGAGCGGTCGGCGGCATCCGGATCTCCGGCGGCCGCCGACTCTGCGGCCAGCAGCTCACCGGCGAACGCCCGGGCCGCGGCTCGCTTGCCCGAGCCAGTGGGCCCGACGAAGAGCCAGGCGTGGACCGGATCACCGGCGGCTGCCGATCGCAGCAGCTCTACTGCCCTGTCCTGGCCGACCACCTCGTCCCATGCGTCGACGGGGAAGAGGCCGAGGTCGCTCACGAGACCCCGCCCGCCACGGCATGCGGACCGGAGCCGAGCCGATCCTCGACCACCGCGCTGATCCGCTCGGCCACCTCGTCGACGCTGCCCGATCCGTCGAGCACCACCCAGCGGTCGAGGTTGTGGGCGGCCACCATGCGGTAGC
>JAAZBK010000331.1 GCA_012513855.1 Acidimicrobiales bacterium | reverse complement strand
CCGCTAGCCAATGGGCGTGTCCGTCGTGCTCACGCCCACCACCCGATCGCAGCGAGACCGGTTGACGCGGATGGGCCTGCTCTTCTTCCTGGCCGCGCTCCCCGTGGCCGCGGTGCTGGTGCTCATCGTGAACTGGCCGGTGGCCATCGGGTACGTGGTGGTGCAGACGGGTGGCCTGCTCTTCGCCGTCCGCCAGCAGCACACCGCCGCGCTCAAGCTCGACACCCGAGGCGTCCAGTTCGAGCCGGGGAACTTCGTGCTTCGAGCAGAGTGGGCAGACATCCACGAGGTCGCGGAGGTGACGCTCCCGTCCGGTCCCACCCAGGCCCTCATCCTCGAGAAGAGCGCGCTGCGCTGGACCCACACCCCCCAGGTCCGGGCGCAGGTGATCCAGCGGGGATGGGACCGCATCATCCCCCTCGACGAGTTCGAGTCCGACTGGCGCCGCGGCAAGGTCGGCGACGCACTCCGCGAGCACCGCCCGGACCTCCTCTGACCTGCGGCCCTCACATCTGAACGGTCCCGCCGCCGACCGACCCGTGGATGACGCGGCACCCTGCGATAGGCCTACCCTCGCGGAGAAGGTCGGTCGCAACGCGGCGCCCGGCACGACCCACAGGAACGGTGATCCACATGGTTGCCCTCGCACATCGGCTCCTTCCGGCAGAGCCCTACACATCGCTCGACGCCTACGTGGCCGACGGTGGTGGTGGCGGTCTGGCTGGCGCGAGGGCGATCGGACCGGGGGCCACCATCGACGAGATCTCCCTGGGCGGGGTGCGGGGACGGGGCGGTGCCGGCTTCCCTGCGGGGACCAAGTGGCGTTCGGTGGCCTCCGCTGCAGGCAGCACCAAGTACGCGGTGGCCAACGGAGCCGAGGGCGAGCCCGGCACGTTCAAGGACCGGGCGCTGATGCGGGCCAACCCCTACGCCGTCATCGAGGGGCTGTTGATCTCTGCGTTCTGCGTGGGCGCCAAGGAGGCCTACCTGGCCCTGAAGGCCAGCTTCGAGACCGAACTGGAGTCTGTGCGGCGCGCGCTGGTGGAGGTCGAGGCCGCGGGCTGGTTGGAAGACGTGACCGTCATCGTGGCCACCGGGCCCGAGGAGTACCTGTTCGGTGAGGAGAAGGCTCTGCTGGAGGTCATCGAGGGCAACGAGCCCCTCCCCCGCTGGCTCCCGCCCTACCTCCACGGCCTGTTCGCCACCGCTCCCCAGCTCGGCTGGGAGGCCGCCGAGCCCGAGCCTGGTGAGGAGGGTGGAGACGAGTCGAACCCCACGTTGGTGAACAACGTCGAGACCCTCGCCCAGTCCGCCTGGATCATGAACCACGGCGCCGAGGCGTTCCGCCAGGTCGGCACCCACGACTCACCGGGCACCATCTTGTGCACCGTCGTCGGCGACGTCAGCCGGCCCGACGTGATCGAGGTCCCGATGGGCACGACGCTTCGCGACGTCATCAGCGCGTGCGGCGGACCGATCGACGGACGCACCGTGAAGGCGGTGTTCTCCGGTGTGGCCAACGCGGTGATCACCGCCGATCACCTCGACACGGCGCTCACCTACGAGGACATGGCCGCCATCGGTTCGGGCCTAGGCGCCGGCGGCTACATCGTCTACGACGACTCGGCCTGCATGGTCGAGGTGGCGTCGACCCTCTCCCGCTTCCTCTACGTGGAGTCGTGCGGCCAGTGCCCCCCGTGCAAGCTGGGCACCGGTCAGATCACCAAGATCCTCGAGCGCATCCGCGACGGCAAGGGAACCGAGCACGACCTCCCCGAGATAGAGAAGCGCCTGCGGTTCGTGGCCGACGGCAACCGCTGCTTCCTGCCCGTGCAGGAGCGCACCATGATCTCCAGCATCCTGAGGGAGTTTCCCGAAGACGTGGCAGCCCACCTCGACGGCTTCTGCCCGTCGTCGCGCGACGTGATCCGCCACCCCAAGGTCGTCGACCTGGTCGACGGGGTGGTCACGTGGGACGAGAAGCAGAAGCTCAAGCGTCCCGACTGGACCTACGAAGAAGCCTGAGGAGATCTCGCCCGGACGGTTCCGACGGTTCTGCCCGAAGCCGATCCGGGGTAGGGGGGCGATCACCCACCCAAGACGTGCCGGTCGGCTGCACCTGAGCCCGGCCGGCACGTTCGCGTTCCGCCGAACACGCTCGTGTCCGGTGCACCTCCGACGCCAACATGGAGCCATGCTCGACGCAGTCCTCTTCGACCTCGATGGAACCCTCACCGATCCGGCCACCGGCATCACCGGCTCGTTTCGCCACGCCCTGGCCAGCGTCGGTCACCCCGTCGCCGACGACGTCGACCTCACCTGGATGATCGGTCCGCCCCTGCGCCACAACTTCGACCGGTACGGGCTGCCCGAGCACCTCTACGACGAAGCGATCATGGCGTTCCGCACCCGCCACACCGAGATCGGCCTGTTCGAGGCCAGCCTCCACGACGGGGTGGTCGACGTGCTCGATCAGCTGGTCGACCACGGCATCGTCCTCGGCCTGGCCACGGCCAAGCCGCTCGACCAGGCCCACATCACCCTCGAGCACTTCGGCATCGCCGACCGGTTCACGGTGGTGGGCGCAGGCATCGCCGACGGACTACCCCGGTCGAAGGGTGACGTCGTGGCCGACGCCCTGACCGAGTTGGGTCACGTGGCGCCGCTGGCCGGCGACGTGAAGGTGGCGATGGTCGGCGACCGCCTGCACGACATCCACGGCGGCCGCCAGAACGGCTGCGTGACCGTGGCGGTGGAGTGGGGCTACGCCGAGCCGGGAGAGCTCGACGAGCACGCGCCCGACCACCGGGTGGCCAACCGCCCCGAGCTCCTCGACGTCCTGACCCGGCTCCACCTCGACGGCACCGACGAACAGGTCGCCTGACCTGCTCGCGCCCTCCCGCACAGCCTCGCCGGACCCGACCGCGGGCAAAACGTCACCAT
>JAAZBK010000330.1 GCA_012513855.1 Acidimicrobiales bacterium | reverse complement strand
GCTGGTGCCGGCCGAGCGCTTCGACTTCCTCCGGAGGGAGCTGGGCGATGCCTTCATCGCGGTGGAGCTGGAAGGCTCCGACGCCCGTCCCGGGGCGGCCATGGACCCCCACTCCGTGCTGACCGAGCACCTCATCGACGAGCCGGGCCAGCCCACGCGTGACGCTCTCGACCAGGTCCTCGAGCTCTTCCGCACCAAGCTCCTGGTCCCCGCGTGACCGAGGCATCACCAGCGGTCGTGGTGACGGGCTGATGGTGGGCGACTGAGCGAGTCGACCGTGCACGCCCCCCGCTCAGGGCCGGCTCACGCCCAGGAGACCTTGGTGTCCTCCACCTGGAAGCGGTTGACGGCCACCACCAGGAACGCCGCGGTGAACGCGAGCATGACCGCCACGGGCCGGGCGACGTCGGCGATGCCACCGTTCTCCATGGTGACGGCGCGGAAGCCCTCCATGGCCCAGTAGGTGGGCGCGGCCGGAGCGACGGCCTGGGCCCAGCCGGGCAGCATCTCCACCGGGGTGAGCGCTCCACCGAGCCCTCCCAGGAGCATGGCCCCCGCGTTGGTGATGGCGTTCAGCTGCATCACCGACCGGCAGAGCGACAGCAGCATGAAGCCGAGCGAGACCTGGGTTACCAGCAGCGCCAGGGCGACGAGCGCGTAGGCCACCACCGAACCGTCGAGTCCCATGTCGAACAGGACCGCCCCGCCGCCGAGGAGCACGGTGAGCTGGAAGGCCGACGTGAGCGCCGGCACCACGGCCTTGCCCAACATCAGCTCCATGGGCGAGAGCACCGACGCCCGCAGCCTCTCCCAGGTGCCCCATCCGTGCTCGCGGAACACACCGAAGCCGATGTTGCCCACCAGGAAGCCGGAGAAGAGCACCGTGCTGCCGGGGACGAGGAACCGCGCACCCACCTCGATGAGGTCCGCACCGGGCGGCACGTCGCCGGTGACCAGCAGCGCCGAGCCCATCACCTCGCGGTTGAACCCCATGAACAGCAGCGGCATCACCGTGAACACGATCAGGAAGGCCGGGTCGTGCTTGAGGATCCTCAGGTCGATCGACGCCAACGCCATGATCCGGTTCCAGGCGCCGCCCCGCTCTCCGGCCGCCTTCGTCTCCGTTGCGCTCGTCTCGGCTGTGCTCGTGATCGAGGTCATGGCTGCTCCTGCTCCGTGTCGGCGGCAACGGCGTCGGCCGCCGCGGCGCCCTCGGCCCGATAGGCCCTGCCGGTGACGGCGATGAACACCGTCTCGAGGCTGGGCCGGCCCAGCTCGACCGATACGAGCCGCTCGGCGTGTGAGTTCAGGTCGGCCATCACGGACGCCGCTGTGGCCGCCGGCGAGTCGGTGGTGATCCGCAACGTGCTCTCGTCGACCGCGCTGACCGTGCACCCGTGCAGTAGGTCGAGCGCGGGCGCCGGCCCGTCGAAGGTGAGCTCGACGATCCCGGCACCGTGCTCGGCCACCAGCTGATCGAGCGGTCCCCGAGCCAGGATCCGACCGTGGTCGAGGATGGCCACGCTGGCGCCCAACTCCTCCACCTCGGGCAGGTAGTGGGTGGAGTACAAGATCGCGCAGCCCTCGGTGACGGCGAGGTTCGAGATCGCTTCGAGCAGCCGGGACCGGGTACCGATGTCGACGCCCGTGGTCGGTTCGTCGAGCAGGAGGACCCTGGGTCTGTGCACAAGGGCCATGGCCGTGTGCAACCTGCGCTTCTCGCCGCCGGACAGGTTGCGACCCTGACGGTCGAGGAGGTGACCCACCTCGACCACCTCGGCCACCTCGGCGATCCGCTTCGCCACCGACGCCCCCTTGAACCCGGCCAGGCGGGTGAACAGCTCGAGGTTCTCGCGGACGGAGACGGTGGGGTAGATGCTGGTCTCCTGGGCTGCCAGCCCCACCCGGCTGCGGGCCTCCCCGCCCCCGGTGGCCACGTCGAGCCCGTCGACGGTGACTCCACCGGAGTCCGGGCTGCGGAGGCCCGCGATGATCGACACCAGCGTGGTCTTGCCCGCTCCGTTCGGGCCGAGCAGGCCACAGACCTCGCCGGGCTGGAGCTCCAGCGACACGTGGTCGAGTGCGGGCGGCCGATCGCCGTAGTGCTTCACCACGTCCTCGACCACAAGAACCGCCGTCCCCGTCATGGGGTCAGCATCCCACGGACACCCCACGATGTCGCGGCGCATTTCCGATGGGGGCAGAATGACGCCATGTTCACCGCCATCGACCACGTTGGAATCGCCGTCGCCGACCTCGACGAGGCTCTCGCCTTCTACGCCGAGAACTTCGACCTCCGCTCGGTGCACGAGGAGGTCAACGAGGAGCAGGGCGTCCGCGAGGCGATGCTCGCCATCGGTGACTCCGGCAGCTGCATCCAGCTGCTCGCTCCGCTCAGCCCCGACTCCACGATCGGCAAGTTCCTCGACAAGAACGGTCCCGGCATCCAGCAGATGGCGTACCGGGTGGAGAACATCGACGAGGTCTCGGCCACCCTGCGCGAGCGCGGCGTCCGGCTGCTCTACGAAGCCCCCAAGGGCGGCACCGCCGGCTCCCGGGTGAACTTCATCCACCCCAAGGACGCCGGCGGCGTGCTGGTCGAGCTGGTAGAGCCCGGCAAGGGCCACTGACCAGCCGTCAGGTCAGGTCTCGACCACCTGGATGATGGTGCCGTCGAGGTCGTGGGGGTTCACGAAGGCCACCTTGGTTCCGGCCAGGCCGTTGCGCGGCTCCTCGTCGACCACCTCGTAGCCCTCGCGGGCCAGCACCTCCAGCGCCTCGGCGGCGTCGCTCACCTTCAAGCCGATGTGGTGCAGGCCCGGTCCCCACTCCGCGAGGAACGTGGCGACGTCGGCATCGTCGTCGACCGGGGCGACGAACTGGATCCCCACCTCTCCCACGCGCACCACCGCGACCTCGATGCCGTCGTCGTGGAGCACCTCGCGGGTCGACACGGTCAACCCGAACACGTTGCGGTAGAGGTCGAGCGTGGCGTCGAGGTCTGCCACCGCTATCGCGATGTGGTCGATGGCCGTGACCGGCACGGCGACTTCGGGAGCCCCGGGCAGCGCCTGCTCGCCCTCGAGCTCCTCACCCTCTTCGTTCGGGTTCCGCGCCGTCAGTCCCATCTCAGGCCCTAGGCGCTGAAGCGCTGGAACAGCGTGATCTTGTCCTCACCGACCTTGGCGCGGAACTCGGGATCGTCGATGCCCAGGCCCTTCTCGGGAGCGAGGCACAGGACTCCGGCCTTGCCCTCGATCTCGTTCTTGTGGACCGCGAGGGCGGCGTCGCCGGTCTCCTCCAGCGAGTAGGTCTTGGACAGCATCGGCTGGATCTTGCCCTCGCAGATGAGCTGGTTGGCGGCCCAGGCCTCCTTGTAGTTGGCGAAGTGCGAGCTGACGATGCTCTTGAGCTTCATCCAGAGGTGGCGGTTGTCGTACTCGATCATGTAGCCCGACGTGGCGGCGCAGGTGACGATCTTGCCGCCCCGAGCCGCCGCGAACACCGACGCTCCGAAGGTGGAACGACCGGGGTGCTCGAACACGGTGTCGACGTCGCGGCCGATGAGGCCGCGGATGTCCTTGCCCAGGCGACGCCACTCCGACTCGTCCTGGGTGTGCTCGTCCTTCCAGAACTTGTAGCCGGCCTCGCGACGGTCGATCACGTGCTCGCAACCCATCTCGCGCAGCAGGTTGGCCCGCTTCTCCGACGACACGACGCCGACGGGGGTGCCGCCGCCGTTGAGGACGTACTGCACCGCGTAGCCGCCGATGCCACCGGTGGCACCCCAGATGAGGACGGCATCGCCCTGGGTGAGGTCGCCGGCGTGCTTGCTCACGATCATGCGGTAGGAGGTCGAGTTGCACAGCGCGTTGCAGGCCGCCTCCTCCCAGGTGAGGTGCTTGGGCTTGGGCATGAGCTGGTTGGCCTTGACGAGGGCCAGATCGGCCAGGCCGCCGAAGTTCGACTCGAAGCCCCAGATGCGCTGGTTGGCGGCGAGCATGGAGTCGTCGTGGGCCGACGGGTCCTGGTCGTCGAGGTAGTTGCAGTGGACCGTGACCTTGTCGCCCGGCTTCCAGTTGCGGACCGCGGAACCGACGCGGACCACCACGCCGGAGGCATCCGATCCCACCACGTGGTACGGGAGCGCGTGACGAGCGCCCCACTTGGACTCCTTGCCGAGCCGGTCGAGGAACCCGAACGTGGGCAGGGGTTCGAAGATCGAGGTCCAGACCGTGTTGAAGTTGATGGCCGAGGCCATCACCGCCACGTAGACCTCGTCGGGGGCCAGTTCGGGCGTGGCCACCTCGTCGACGTGGAGGGACTGGCGAGGATCCTTGTCCTCCGACGCGACGCCCTCCCACATCGTCTGCTCCTCGCGCTTGACGAAGGCGGCACGGTAGGACTCGGGCACCGGGATGCCGCCGATGTCGTCACCGGATGCACCGGCCTGGATGGCTTCGATATACGCCTGCATGCCGCGCATCCTAGGAAGGCTCCCGCCGGCCGTCCTCATCGAACCGGGCGGCCCGACCCACGGCGTACGATCACCCCAGCGCGACGAGTGGAGGGGAGACCGGATGTCGCTCACGCCTGACGAGATCGCCGACCGGGAGTTCGGGTTCGGCCTGCGCGGCTACGACCAGGACGAGGTGCGGTCGTTCCTCGTGGAAGTAGCGGGAGAGCTCGAACACGCACGAGAAGGCGCGGGCTCGCCCGGAGACGCCGAGATCCAACAGAACGCCGAGGCCGAGGCCGAGATCCTCCGCGCCCGCTCCCGGGCGGTGCTGGCCGCGGCCCAGGAGGAGGCGATCCGGCTCGTGGCGGAGGCCCACGTGCGAATAGACCGACGAGCCGGGGCTCCTACGGACCCTGCCGGCACCGATGCGCCCAGCTCCACCGTCGAGGCCGTGGGTGAGACCATCAGCGCCATGGTCCGGGTCCGCGACCAGCTGCTCGAGCAGTTGATCGAGGTGCGCTCCCAGGTCGACGAGGCGGTGCTCGTCGCCCAGGCCGATCCGGTCCTCGGTCGCCCCGCGGAGCAGTAGCGCGCCGACGTCGACGCGCTCCGACGCGGTCGGCAGGCACAGGCGCCGGACCCTGCCTCCGGGCGTCGATGGGCGCCACCGGACCCTTCGTCGGTACGCTTCACGGCGTACTCGTGCCACCACCTGAGGGGAAGTTCCAATGGCCGGATCCGTGATCATCAACGGCGCTCGCACGCCCGTCGGCAAGCTGTCCGGGGCTCTGTCGAGCTTCAGCGCCGCCGACCTCGGTGGCTTCGCCATCAAGGCGGCCCTCGAGCGCGCCGGCGTGACCGCCGACCAGGTTCAGTACGTGTTCATGGGGCACGTGCTCCAAGCCGGTGCCGGACAGATCACCGCCCGCCAGGCCGCGGTCAACGCCGGCCTGTCCATGGCCGTCCCGGCCACCACCGTCAACAAGGTCTGCCTGTCGGGGCTCAACTCGATCTACCTGGCGGATCTCATGATCCAGGCCGGCGAGGCCGACATCGTCGTGGCCGGCGGCATGGAGTCGATGACCAACGCCCCGTACCTGCTGCCCAACGCCCGCGCTGGCTACCGCCTCGGCGACCAGAAGGTCGTCGACTCCCTCATGTACGACGGCCTGTGGGATCAGTTCGACCACGTGGCAATGGGTGCCGGCACCGAGGCCTACTGCTCAAAGGAGCCCGCCGGCATCTCCCGCGAGGAGCAGGACGCCTTCGCCGCCAACTCGCACCAGCGGGCGGCTGCGGCGGCCAAGAACGGCCTGTTCGACGACGAGATCGTCCCGGTCGAGGTCCCCCAGCGCAAGGGCGACCCGGTGGTCGTCGGAGTCGACGAGGGCGTGCGTGGCGACACCACCGCCGAGAGCCTCTCCAAGCTCCGCCCCGCCTTCGACAAGGAGGGCAACATCACCGCCGGCAACGCCAGCCAGATCTCCGACGGCGGCGCCGCGGTCATCGTGATGAGCAAGGCCAAGGCCGAGGAGCTGGGCCTGGCCCCGCTGGCCGAGATCGTCGGCTACGGCCAGGTGGCCGGCCCCGACGCCTCGCTCCTCCACCAGCCCTCCGGGTCGATCCAGAACGCTCTCGAGCGGGCCGGCAAGTCGGTGTCCGACGTCAGCCTGTTCGAGCTCAACGAGGCGTTCGCCGCCGTGGGCATCGCCTCCATGCGAGATCTGGGCATCACCGACGAGGTCACCAACGTCAACGGCGGTGCCATCTCCATCGGTCACCCGCTCGGCATGTCGGGCACGCGCATCGCCCTCCAGCTCGCCCTCGAGCTCAAGCGTCGCGGCGGCGGCCTCGGCGCAGCCGCGCTCTGCGGTGGCGGCGGCCAGGGCGACGCCCTGCTGCTCCAGGTGGCCGGCTGATCCGATCCCGGTGTCGGGCTCTCCGGTGGGCGCACGCCCCCGGAGAGCCCTCGCCGCGTCCAGGCGGGTGCCGGTGAGAACACATCCGGAGCACGTCGTCGTGAGCGTGGACGACCTCGTTCGGCGCCGTGGCCGTGCCCACCGCTACTCCCCAGTTTGGAACCGTGACGACGAGGGTAGAAGTAGCGTGTCGTTCGCAACACCAGATGGTCCTTGTAATGCGATCGCAATGCCGGTAACGTGATCGACACATACCACTTGGGGTTAACTCCCCCCGATCCCAAGTGGTTTGCAACGGTTGGAGCGCCACCTACCACCGGTCACGGGTCCATCGCCCGCCGACTCGTGACCGAGGTGGCGCTCCAACCATTTTTGCCCGAACGCCTGAGGCGGTCAGCCAGACTGGTGCGATGGTGGCCGAGCCGAGCGATCCACGAGCGCTGGAGCTGGGCCGCTCTCTGATCGAGCGGTTGCCCACCGGACCGGCCGGGGTCGCGCGGTCCGTCGCTCGCAGGGTCCTGGGGCGAACACCTCCTCCTCCCAGCACGCGGATCGTCGTTCCCGACGCGGGGTTCGTGGAGGTCACCGACCCCGACTCGGACCACGCCGTCTGCCCGATGTGCGGAACCTCCGCCGACGCCTTCCTCCCCTACGGGGTCAAGGCGTCGAAGCCCGACCGACGCTGCCCGGGCTGCAACTCGCTCGAACGACACCGGCTCGCCTGGCTGTACTTCGCGCTCCGAACCGACCTCATCGGCGGTCGAGGCTCAGCGGACCGGGCCGAGCAGATCTCGATGCTGCACATCGCCCCGGAGCGCCCGATGGAGGACCGCCTGACCCAGCTGGGACACATCGACTACCTCACGGCCGACCTCGAGCCGGGCAAGGCCATGGTCGTCATGGACGTGACCGCCATCGACCGGCCTGATCGCAGCTTCGACGTGATCTACGCCAGCCACGTCCTCGAACACGTACCCGACGACGTCCGGGCCATGAGCGAGCTGTGCAGGGTGCTGAAGCCCGACGGCTGGGCGATCCTCGAGGTGCCCATCTTCGGCGACACCACCCGCGAGGACCCCACCGTCACCGACCCGAGGCGCCGCGAGGAGCTCTTCGGCCAGCGAGATCACGTCCGCATGTACGGGAACGACGGCGAGTACGAACGGCGCCTCCGCAAGGCCGGGTTCGAGGTCGACGTCGTCGACCTCGCCACCGAGCTGGGGCCGGCTGCGGCCAGGAGGTTCCGACTCCGGCCCGGCGAAGACCTCCACGTCTGCCGCAAGGCGGGTTGAGGAGCAGCCTGCGTCGACGGCTCAGACCTGGCGGCGGCCCTCCAGCGCCCTGCCGAGGGTCAGCTCGTCGGCGTACTCCAGGTCTCCGCCCACCGGCAGGCCGCTGGCGATGCGGGTGATCTTGAGACCCGAGTGCTCGAGGGTGCGGGCAAGGTACATGGCGGTGGCCTCCCCCTCGATGTTGGGGTTGGTGCACAAGATGAGCTCCTCGATGCCCTCGGGCACCACCCGGGCCAGCAGCTCCTTCACCCGGAGGTGATCCGGGCCGATCCCCTCCATCGGGTTCAGGGCCCCCTGGAGGACGTGGTACCGGCCGCGGAACTCACCGGTCTTCTCCACCGCGACGAGGTCCTTCGGCTCCTCCACCACGCAGAGCACCTTGCCGTCGCGACGGTCGTCGCGGCAGATGCCGCACAGCTCGGCGTCGGCCAGGTTGAAGCAGCGCTGGCACCACGCCACCTTGTCCTTGGCCTGTTCTATGGCCCGCGACAGCCGCATGGCGTCGTCCTTGGGCAGCTTCAGCAGGTGGAAGGCGATGCGCTGGGCCGACTTGGGGCCCACCCCGGGGAGACGGCCCAGTTCGTCGATGAGGTCCTGGACCGGACCTGCGTAGGCGGCCACCCGGTCAGTTCCCGAACATCCCGCCGAGGTCGGGCAGTTCGATGCCGCCGCCCAGCGCACCCCGTTGGAGGTCGTTGGCCTGGTCGACGGCGTGGCGCAGTGCGGCCAGCACGAGGTCCTGGAGCATCTCGACGTCGCTCGGGTCGACCGCGGCCGGGTCGATGGTGACCGACTGAGGTTCGAAGGCGCCGGTGATGGTCACCTTCACCACCCCGCCGCCGGCCACGCCCTCGAGCACGGTGTCGGCCGCGTGCTGCTGCGCTTCCATCATCTGGCTCTGCATCGCGGACGCCTGTTCCATGAGGGCACCGAGGTCGAAGCCCCCACCTCCGAGCACGGCGGCCAGGGGGTTCGACGGAGCACCGTCGATGTCGACCAGGTCGTCGTCGGCCGCGTCGATGACGTCGTCGGGCTCGATGGTGGGTTCGTTGGAGTCGGACATGGTTTCTCCCTGGATGCGGGCGGTCAGGATCCCTCGACGAACTCTGCGCCGGGGAACGCTTCGGTGAGGGCGTCGACGCCGCCGACCGCGGCATCGGGGGCATCGGGCAGGTCGCTGACGTCGTCGACGCCAAGGTCCTCGAAGGTCTCGACCTCGGGCTCGGATCGGCCCGGGCCGGCGCCGGACGTGGCGGAGCCGGAGGGCGCCGAGGCCCCACCATCGGCCACCAGCTTGAGCGACACGGCGCTGCCCACCGCGCTGGAGAGCGCAGCCTCGACGTCGCCCTTCTTCTGCTCGCACTTCTGGCGGTGCACCTCGTTGGGTACGGCCACCACCACCTCGCCGTCGGCGACCGACACCACCGACCCGGCCGCGAACATCCCCTTGGTGAGACCCGACACCCCGGGGAGGTCGGCCCACAGCTCGGTGATCCGATCGATGCTGAGCGAGCCACCGCCAGCCGGTGGCGCCTGCGCCGCCGACGGGGCCGGGTCGGGAGCCGGTGAGCGCGCAGGGTCTGCTGGGGCAGGGGCCGGAGTCGGAGTCGACGCGGCGGATGAGGGGGCAGGCGGAGGCGCCTGAGGCGGAGCGGGGGCGGGTGCGGGCGATGCAGCCGCGCCGGGACGGGGTGGGGGCTTGGCCCCACCAGCCTGGGCGGCACGCTTGGCAGCCAGCTCGGCCCGTGCCGCGTCGGCCGGGCGGCCACGGGGAGCAGCGGGGGGAGGCGGAGGGGGCGGCTCTGCACCCGGCGACGCTGCCGGCGCGGTCGATGGGGCGGCCGGTTCCGGCGCTGCGCTCGGCGACGGGGCCGGGCGGGCCGGCGCCTGACCGGACGGAGCCGGTGGTGGCGCTCCGGCCGCCAGCGCTGCCACCTGGGCCTCCAGGCGGGCGATGCGATCGTTCAGAGCCTCGATGGAGGCGTCGCCACCCGTTCGGGTGAGCTTCACCATGGCGACCTCGAGCGGTATCCGCGGGTCGGGCGCCTGGCGCATCTCCAGCAGCGCGTCGCCCACCGATTCCAGAGCACGCGTGGTGGCCCGGTCTCCGAGCTGGTCGGCCCACGCCCTGACCCGTTCGAGGTCCCCGGCGGGAACGTGATCGGTGCTGGCCCCCATGCGGAGCAGGAAGACGTCGCGCAGGCGGGCCAGGACCTCTTCGCCCAGGACCCTCGCATCTCGACCCGATTCCATGGCTGCGGCCACCGCCACCAGGGCGGCAGCGGCGTCGCTCGCAGCGATGGCGTCTACGAGGTCGTCGACCGACGCGCCGGATTCGATCACTCCCCCGGCTGCGGCCACCCGGTCGAGGGCCGACAGGGTGTCGCGGGCGGAACCGGCACCGGCGCGCACGACGGGGTCGATGACGTCGGGATCCAGCTCCAGTCCGGCGTCGTGGATGACCCACGCGACGTGCTCGGCCAGCTCGTCGGCGGTGAGCAGGTTGAACTGGAAGTGCTGGGTGCGGCTCCGGATGGTGGGCAGCACCTTGTGCGGGTCGGTGGTGGCCAGCACGAACACCACGTGGTCCGGCGGCTCCTCCAACGTCTTCAGCAGCGCCGCGGAGGCCGCCGCGGTGAGCATGTGGACCTCGTCGAGGATGTACACCTTGGTCCGCCCCGGCGAACCCAGGTTGGCCCGACCCACCAGCTCGCGGACGTTCTCCACCCCGTTGTTCGACGCGGCGTCGAGCTCCTGCACGTCGTAGGAGGTGCCGGCGTCGATGGCCAGGCAGCTCTCGCACGTGCCGTCGGGCTCGCCGTCGTGGAGCTGCTCGCAGTTGAGGGCCTTGGCCAGGATGCGGGCGGTGGAGGTCTTGCCGGTGCCGCGAGGCCCGCTGAACAGGTAGGCGTGGCCCACGCGGTCGTCGCGAACAGCGTTGCGCAGGGCGCGGACCACCTGTTCCTGACCCCGCACGTCGCTGAACCGGCGGGGTCGGTAACGGCGGTAGAGCGACTGGTACGACATCGTCGGCAACCCTACCGATCCGGGAACGCACCGGTTCCCGCGAACCGCCGTCGTCCGGTCCCGGCTCGTCGAGCGGGCACTTCGTCGGCGTCACGGCCATCGTCTGCCCGTTCGATCGGCTCACCGATGGTTGTCTAACGACCTCGATGGCCGCCCATCGCGTGGGTGGTTGGACCGCAGGGGGTCGGCAGCGGGTATCCTGTTGGTCCGTTCGCACTCGCAGGTGGCGGCCGGGTCCTGTGCAACCACAGCCCGTGAACCGAGTCAGGGCCGGGAGGCAGCAGCTCTCAGCGGAGTCTGAGGTGTGCCGCAGATCGCCTGGCCGCCTCCTGC
>JAAZBK010000329.1 GCA_012513855.1 Acidimicrobiales bacterium | reverse complement strand
GTGGCGGTGGGAACCAGTCGCTCAGACGTCGGCACCGGTCGGATCGCCACCACGGCGCAGAAGCACTCCGTGTTCCGCCTGTACCGCGCCTACTTCCTCCGCGACCCCGATTCGCGCGGCTACGCGTACTGGGCGGCCGAGTTCTCGACCGGACGGCAGTCGTTGGGCGCCATCTCCCAGTCGTTCTCCCAGTCGCCCGAGTTCGTGGAGCGCTACGGGTCGCTGAGCCACGCCGCCTTCGTGGAACTGGTCTACGAGAACGTCCTCGACCGCAGCCCCGACGCCAAGGGCCTCGCCCACTGGGTGGGCGCGCTGGAGGTGTACCCGCACCGCGGTTCGGTGATGATCGGGTTCTCCGAGTCGGCCGAGTTCCAGAAGAAGACCGACACGGTCGCTCCCGAGGCGTACAAGGCTCCGGCGCCCAACTGCGGCACCGGTTGCGTGCCCGAGACCGCCAAGGGTGCGCTGATCCAGTGCCGGATCCCGGTCTACGGGAACGCTCCGGTGAAGGGCGGCACGGGCGTGGAGCCCTACCTGGAGGAGTTCTCGATCCTCACCGGGGTCGAGTTCGTCCCGGCATCGCTGGCCGAGGCCCAGGAGGGGGGTCTGGTGTTCGTCCACGACCCGCAGCCCGGGATGCCGGTGCCGCTCGGCCAGGCCCACGTCTTCTGGGTCGAGTACACCGACGGGTCGAAGCTGATCTACCAGGGCACCATCACCCTGTTCGAGCAGACGGTCTCGCCCTGGACGTTGCGACACGAGATCGCCCACGCCCTGGGCCTCGAGCACTCCTCCACGCCGCTGATGTCGGAGGCCAACGACATCGACGATCCGGCCTCGGTCGACATCCGCCCCGATGCCAACGAGAGGGCCCACCTGGCCGGTCTCGGCCACCGCTCGGGCTGCCGCTGACGGCTGGCTCAGAGCGGCCTGGCGCGTAGCCGGCTGCTCTCAGTCGTCGTCGGCTTCCTTGAGGACCTGACCCACCTCCAGGGGGACGGTCCATTGCTCGGGCGGAAGGTGGTGCTCGCGCGCCCAGGCCACGGTGAGCGGGGCTGATCCGGCCATGCCCAACAGGTCGGCGCCGAGCTCGGGGTGCAGGACGTACAGGCCCACGCGGCGGGTGAAGCCCGACGTCTCGCGCCAGGCCACCGCGTGCTCGTGGCCGGCGGCCTTCACCGAGAGGGTGGCGATCACCCGGCCGTAGGTGCCGAGCCCCGAGACCGTCTTGCCACAGTCGTGCAACAGGGCCGCGGCGAGCACCGGGCGGGTGGCCTCGTGGCCCATCGCCCGCTCTACGCGGCGAGCGACGCCCGCGGCGTGGCGGCGATCGACCCTCGACATGCTTCGCCAGATGTCGATCTCGGCGTCGATCAGCTGCTCACCGATCCACTCCAGGTCCCGACGCGGGGCATCCAGCGGGAGGAGCGACCCGAAGAACCGCTTGGTCAGGTGGACGGCGCCCGCCACGAGGGGTCCTCGGTCTCAGGCGTGGTCGATGCAGAACGGCGTGGCCGGCATTGCCTCCAGCCGTGCCGGCGAGATCTCCTTGCCGCACACCGAGCACAGGCCGTAGGTGCCGTCGTCGAGGCGCTGCAGGGCCCCCTCGATGTCGGCGAGCTGATCTCGCAGTGCCACGGCCAAGCTCATGTTCTCTCCCAACTCGGCTGCGACCTGGGCGCTGTCGGCGAAGTTCTCGTCGAAGTCGGGAGCGGCCGATCCGTCGGCGGTCAGTTCGGTGAGACGGCGCGCGAGCTCTTCACGTTCGGCTTCGAGGGCGGCACGGAGCTCGGGTCGGACGGCGTTGCTCATGGGAGAAGGATACCTGTTCAGGAGTCCAAGACGGCTCTCGGATGCGCCTCCCGGTAGACGCTCCAGAGCCGGTCGGTCGAGACCATGGTGTACACCTGGGTGGTGCTGATGCTCGCGTGGCCCAGCAGCTCCTGGACGGTGCGGATGTCGGCCCCGTGATCCACCATGTGGGTGGCACAGGAGTGGCGCAGGACGTGCGGGCTCAGGCGCCCGGCCAGCCCCACCTTCTCCCCCGCCTTGCGCACCACCATCCACGCACCCTGGCGGGAGAGCCGGCCGCCCCGGCTGTTCAGGAACAGCGCCTCGGAGTCGCTGCGACGCGCCCACTGGTCGGGCTCGAGCGCCGGGCGGCCACCATCGGCCAGCCAGGCAACGACGGCCTGGACCGAGTAGCGGCCGAGGGGCACGATCCGCTCCTTGGCCCCCTTGCCGAACGCTCGCAGCAGGCCGGCATCGAGGTCGACGTCGTTCAACGACAGACCGACCAGCTCGGAGATGCGGAGCCCGGTCCCGTAGAGGACCTCGAGGATCGCCCGGTCTCGACGTGCGGTGGGGTCGTCACCCACCACCGCACCCAGCAAGGCTTCGACCTCGTCCTCCGACAGCGCCTTGGGCAGGCCACGGGGCACCCGGGGAACCTCCACCTCTGCGGCCGGGTCGCTCCGTCCCTCCTGCTCCTCGGCCAGGAAGCGATGGAGGCTCCTCACCGCCACCAGCGCCCGCTTCTGGGAGGACGCGGCGCGACCGCTGGACCGGAGGTGACCCACGTAGTCCGACACGTCGGACTCGGTGACCGCGGCGATCGCCAGGCTCCGCTGGCCCAGCCAGTCGACGTACGCCTCGAGATCCCTGCGGTAGGCGGCGAGGGTGTTGCTGGACCGTCCTCTCTCGACGCGGAGCCACGTCAGGAGGTCCTCGACCTCGGGTGGCAGATCGCGCTCGACGGTCAAGGGTTCGGGTCGACCCCTCGGTGAAGGACGTCGCGGGCGCGCATGAGCCCGACGATGGTCTTCACGTCGGTGAGCTCCGCGGTGGCGATCGCGTGGTCGAGCCGACCGAGGTCGAACTCCTCCACCGTCATGTACGCCTCCTCGATGCCCTGCCGGTCGAGCGGGGCCTCCACCAGATCGGTGCCGAGGTAGATCAGGGCGTGCTCGTCGCTGATCCCGGCCGACTGGTTGATGGTGGCCAGCAGTTGGAGCTTCCCCGCCGATCGTCCGATCTCCTCCACCAGCTCCCGGTTGGCGGTCACCTCGGGATCGTCTTCGCCTTCGACGTCGCAGAGCCCGGCGGGGATCTCGACCAGCTCGCGGTCGACAGGACCCCGGTACTGGCGGACCAGCAGCACGGTCTGGAGGTCGTCGAGGACGGGAACCACCGCCACCACCCGCTTGTCGCGAACGACGTCGCGCTCGAAGACCGTTCCGTCGGGGGCCTCGAACGTGGCCTTCACCAGGTTGATCCGGTAGCCGCTCGCGATCAGCTCGTCGCCGAGGTGCTTGAACCCGGACACTGCTAGGCCCGGCCGCTGGCGAGGGTGGAGTCGACGTCGAACAGGTGCGGGTCTCGGCCTTCGGCCCGGGTCAGCGCGGCCGCCACGAAGTCGCGGAACAGCGGGGCCGGGTTGGTGGGACGGCTCTTGAACTCGGGGTGGGCCTGGGTGGCGACCCAGAACGGGTGGTTGCGCAGCTCGATGAACTC
>JAAZBK010000328.1 GCA_012513855.1 Acidimicrobiales bacterium | reverse complement strand
GTGGTGAAGCCCGGTTCCACCAACTCGAGGTCGAGCGTCACCGACGGTGATCCCGACAAGAGCGTGAACAGGACGCGTTCGGCGGAGTCGTCGGCGCAGCAGACCTGGCCGGGAGCGCTCGGCACCACCACCGGCGACCCGCCGTCCAGCGTTATGCGGGCGTCGGTCGGCTCGGCCTGGATGGTCATGGCGGCCTTGATCGCCTCCAACGCCGCACCGGTGTCGACGGTGGCCTCGACGGTGCCGGCCACCACCCGGCTCCCGATCCAGGACCGCACCGCGCCGGCCGGGATCTGCACCTGGTTGTCGCCGGCGATGACGGTGAGGCCGGGCGCGGTGGAAGCGGTGAGCGATTCAGCCAACGCTCGCACCTCTTCGTCGGACACGATGGGCTGGGTCTGTTCGACGTCGGTGGTGATCACGATCGGCTTCTCGCCGGAGCGAGCCCGTTCGAGGAGTTGGTCGGCGACGCCCTCGGCGCTGATGCGCGATCCGGGTGATCCGCTGATCATGGTGATGGCGTTGCTGCTCGACACCAGCGACGGTTCGGTGGCGGCGGCGTCGCCTGCGGTGCTGGCCAGCGCAGCCGACATCGCCCGCTCGTCGAGCGTGAACTCCAGCGGTGCCTCGCGGTCGTAGAAGAAGGACCCCAACCAATCGGCTGGTCGCCGCCAGGCCGGAACATCGCTGTCGAGGTCGATGGCGTTGCGGATCGTGGCCTCCTTGTCGAGTCGGAGACCCAGGTCGCCCGCGGAGATCCGGAACGTCTGCTCGGTGGTGCGTATCTCCACCTCGGTGGTGAGGTACTCGGTGGCGACGTCGTCGACCACGGCCGCGAGCTTGTCCTTGCCGAGCTTGCCGATGTCGCGACCGACCAGGGCCACGTTGCGCGGGACCTGGTCGTCGCTGGAGAGGTTGTCGACCGTCCACGTCACGAGCAGGAGGAGGACGACCAGTAGAGGGATGCCCAGGCCGAAGAGCACCCTGGGAGACGGGCGACGCATGCTCCCAAGCGTGGCAGACTGCGCGCCCTCCGCAGCGGCACCCTCCCGACCCACTCGCACTCGCTGGTCCGTCACGACGGGGTGGTCCGAGGTCTCGAGTGCCGGCCTCCGTCGTCGACGATCCTGGATAGGCAATAGGGTGCGCCGCCATGGGAATCTGCGAAGACCGCGTGTGCATCGTTACGGGCGCCGGACGGGGAATCGGGCGGGAGCACGCCCTGATGCTGGCGGCCCAGGGCGCCAAGGTGGTGGTGAACGACATCGGCGGCGAGATGGACGGGAGCGGACGTTCCACCGGGCCGGCCCAGGACGTGGTCGATGAGATCGTCGCGGCGGGAGGCGAGGCCGTCGCGAACGGTGACGACATCTCCACCTGGGACGGTTCCGAGCGTCTGATCCGGCAGGCGGTCGACCGCTTCGGCACCCTCGACGTGGTGATCAACAACGCCGGGATCCTGCGCGACCGGATGCTGGCCAACATGACCGAGGCCGAGTGGGACGCCGTGATCCAGGTGCACCTCAAGGGCACGTTCGGCCCGTCTCGTCACGCCGCGGCCTACTGGCGCGACAAGGTCAAGGCCGGGAAGTCCGTCGACGGCCGCATCATCAACACGTCGTCGCCCTCGGGCATCTACGGCAACGTCGGTCAGACCAACTACGGAGCGGCCAAGGCGGGCATCGCATCGTTCACGATCATCGCGGCCAAGGAGCTGGCTCGTTACGGGGTCACCGTGAACGCTGTCGCTCCGGCCGCTCTCACCCGCATGACCGAGAACCTGGGAATGGGTCAGGCCGACGACATGACCAAGGCGATGCTCTCGCCTCGTTGGATCGCTCCGATCGTCACCTGGTTGGCGTCAGCCGAGTCGTCGGGGGTCACCGGCCGGGTGTTCGACGTGACCGGCCAGCAGCTGTCGGTGGCCGAGGGCTGGCACCGGGGACCCACCGAGGACAACCCAACCGACGACCCCGCCCAGCTCGGCGACGTCGTCCGCCGCCTGGTGGCCGAGGCCCGGCCCAACGCCAACATGTTGGGCTACGACGAGAAGCCGACGGAGTAGGGCAGGCCGGGGCCGGGCGCTGTGAGGGTGTCGATCAGGGTCACGCCAGGCTCCAAGCGACCCGCGGTCGGAGGGCGCCACGGCGATGCCCTGGTGGTCCGGGTCGCCGCCCGCGCCGTAGACGGCGCCGCCAACGCTGCGGTGGTCGACGCGCTGGCCGCGGCCTTCGACGTCCGCCGGGGCGACGTGGCCCTGGTCCACGGCGGCTCGTCGCGCTCGAAGCTGGTCGAGATCGACGTCGACCGGGCGGTCGGTGAAGCCCGGCTCGCCGAGCTGCTCGGCTGAGCGACGCCGGCTCAGGACCAGTCGAAGTACCAGTGCCGCCCGAAGAGGGTGGCGGCCAGGGCGCCCATGGCCGGGGCCAGGTTGTCCATCAGGGCGGGGCAGTAGGCGTAGTGCTGCACCGCCAGCTCGAAGGCGCCGCGGGCGTCGGTGGGCGGGTCCACCACCAGGCACTCGAGTTGGTCCAGGCCCATTGACACGACCTCGGCTCCGTACGCCTCGTGCCAGAAGTGCAGGACCGAGAGGTGGTCGCTGCCGGTCATGTCGAGGCTCTCACCGGCAGCCCAGGCGAGCAGCGCCGGCACCTCCCAACCGCCCTTGGCCGGCACGAGCGCCAGGTGGGTCCGCTCGCTCTGGATGGCTCGCACGGCAGCGGAATCGGGCCGGGACGAGAGCCTCTGCTGGATCGAGGCCGCGTCGGCCTCCAGCTTGGCGAGGTGGCGGGGAACGTCGCCCAGGTAGTCGTCGTGCTTGGGGTCGCCCAACCACTGGACGAACAGCTCCGGTGCCGGCGTGGTGTCTTCGACCTCGGCGATGCCCGGTGCGTCCTCGGCGAGGATGCTGATCCGCCACGTCATCTGGTCGACCACGGCAGCGTCGGACCCGAGCAGCACCGGCCACAGCCCGGTGGTGGGGTGCTCCTCGCACAGCATCCGCCAGGTGGCCAGAGCGGTCTCTCCGCCGGCGATCTCCATGCGCCAGGCCTGCTGCCCGCGAAGGGTCTTGCACCAGCGCTCGAGCCCGGGTGGGGCCGCGTCGGAGGAACCGACCGCGTCGTCGGGTGTGGGGTCGATGGGCATCGGCGTGCTCACGTCGGGACTGACCGGTCCATGGTCTCCTGCTTCGTCTCGCCAGAGGCTAGAGGGCGAACGGCCTCCAGGGGCCGCATTGGTCCGGAAGGCCCACCCCGAGGATGCACCCCGTCAGAACAGGCGCAGCTCGTTCGATTCGATGCCGCGGAGCAGGTCGTAGTCGACCTCCCGGACGTCGATCCCACGGTCTCTCGCGAGCACCTTGGCCTGAGGTTTGATCTGCTGGGCCACGAACATGCCCGACACGGGGCGGAGCATCGGGTCCCGGTTGAGGAACTCGAGGTAGCGGGTGAGCTGCTCGACCCCGTCGATCTCGCCCCGGCGCTTGACCTCCACGGCCACGCACTGCCCGTCGGCCGTCCGGCACAGGAGGTCGACGGGACCGATGTCGGTGGGGTACTCGCGCCGCACCAGCCGGAGCCCCGGGCTCAGGTGGTCGGTGTTGGCCGCGAGGAGCTCCTGCAGGTGGGCCTCTACCCCGTCCTTCTGCAGACCGGGATCCACCCCCATGTCCCACGCCGAGTCGCTGATCACCTCTTCGATGTTGATCACCAGCATCTCGCCCTTGGGGTTGGTGACAGTCCAGGCGGCCTCGTCGGTGACGAGGCGGTTCGGGGCGTTCATCCAGTTGAGGGGCTTGTAGGCGCCGCCGTCGGAGTGGATGGCGACGCAGCCGTCGGCCTTCACCATGATCAGCCGGACTGCCGGGGGGAGGTGGGCGCTGAGGCGACCCTTGTAGTCGACCGAGCACCTGGCGATCACGACGCGCACGGCGAGCACCCTATTCGGGCTGGCTGGTTCCTCACATCGGCGCAGGTCAGGACGGGTCGAAGTGGCGGCGCGGCATCGCATCCGGCCAGTCCGGCCCGGGTCCGAGCCGGCGACGGGCTCCCGGGCAGGCGCTAGGGTCCGCCCGGGCGCGGGTAGCGGACCTCCAGGTTCGGGCACCTGGAGCCTGAACCGCCATGAGCTCCAACCGAGATCCCGAACCACCAGCGCCGGCCCTTCGCCGTCCCGCCGCGATGGCACGGCTGGGCCAACTGGGGTTGGAGCGAAGGGACCTGAACGACCTGTTCGACAACGCCGTCGGCCTGCTCGCCGAGGCCCTCGACCTGCCCTGGGTCGCCCTGTTCGAGTTCATGGAGGCCCGTGGCGTGCTCGTCGGACGGGCCGGGGTGTACGACAAGCGTTCGGTCGGGAGCGAGGCGGCGTCGGCGCTCGTCCTCCCTGCCGGGCGCGGTTCCTTCCCCGGGTACACGTTGCTCGAAGGGTCCCCCGTGGCGGCCGACGACCTGCTCAACGACCCCCGGTTCATCGCGCTCGCGCCCACGCTCGGCTTCGGTGCTCGCGCCGCCATCAGCGTGCCGGTCCGTTGGAACGACCACGACTGGGGTGTGCTGGGCGTCTACAGCGAGTCGGTGCGGACCTGGTCCGACGACGAGGTGAACTTCGTGAGGTCGGCCGCCAACGTGATCGGGCTGGCCGTCCAGCGGGCCCGGATCGACGACCGGTTGACCGTGGCGGAGACCCGGCTCGACCTCTCGTTGAGGGCCGGCGACCACGGTCGTTGGACGTGGCTCGGGTCCGAGGCGCGCATCGAGATGGACGAGGTCGCGCTGGCCATGCACGGTCTCCGCCCCGGTGAGTTCAGCGGTACCCCCGACGACTACCGCGAGCTGGTGGAGCCCGAAGACCGCGACCTGATCATCGCGGCCGTCGCCGGTGTGCTCGACGGGGTCGACGCGTGGGACGAGACCTACCGGGTGCCCCGGTCCGACACGGGAGCGGTCTGTTGGATCCGCTCCCGGGGAACGGTCATCCGGACCGAGGGGGAGCCTCTCCGGATCGTCGGGGTCTGCGCCGACGTCACCGAACGGGTGCTCGAGGAAGCTCGACTGGACGCGTCGCTCCTGGCCGAGATGGCGGCGCGCCGTCGGGCCGAGCAGGCCGGTGCCCGACTGGCCACCCTCTCCGAAGCCAGCACCGTGTTCTCCCAGAGCCTCGAGCCCGACACGATCCTGGCTGCGGTGGCGGAGTTCTGCGTACCGCTCCTGGCCGATGTGTGCCGGGTCGAGACCCTCGACGAAGCCGGCAACCTCCTCACGCGCACGGTCCGCGCCGTGGCCGACGATCGCCTGCGTGCCTTCGAGGACCTCGAGGCCGATTGTCCTGGGTTCGCAGCGGTCCTGAGCCTGTCGGGTCCCGTGGATCCGGGAGCGCCGATCGTGGTCGACGACATCACCGCGGAGGCCGCGGCCGCTGCCGTCACCGAGCCGGCCCAACGAGACGCTCTGGCACGGCTCGGTCCCCGCTCGGTGGTGATCGCTCCGCTGGTGGCGCGATCGACCGTGCTCGGCCGGCTCACCCTGGTGGAGACCGACCACCTGCGCCGCCAGCGAGCCGACCACGTGGCCATGGTGGAAGAGGTCGCCGCCCGGGCGGCGCTCGCTCTGGACAACGGACGCCTCTATCAGTCCCGAGCCCGGATGGTCGACAGCCTCCAGTCGGTGCTGATCCCGAGGGACCTGCCCGACAGCGAGGGGCTGTCGTTCGCCGCCCGCTACCGGGTCGGTGATCCTCGCACCGACGTCGGAGGCGACTTCTACGACGCCTTCGAGATCGGCGACCACGAGTGGGGGGTAATGGTGGGCGACGTCTGCGGCCGGGGTACCGATGCCGCGGCCCTCACCGGGCTCGTCCGCCACTCGATCCGGGCTGCCGTGGTGCGCGACAGCCGGCCCACCCAGGTGCTGGCCCAGACCAACGACGCGGTGATGGGCCAGATCGACGACTTCCGCTTCTGCACCGCCACCTACATGAACGTCAAGCGCACCGCGTCGGGCGCCCGGGTGGTGGTGTCGAGCGCTGGCCACCCCCGTCCGGTGCTGGTGCGGTCAGACGGGCGCACCGAGATGCTCGAGTGCTCGGGGGTGCTGTTGGGAGTGGTCCGCGACCCGAACCTGGCCGAGGTGCAGCTCGACCTCGATCCGGGCGATGCCCTCGTCCTCTACACCGACGGAGTCACCGAGGCCCGGGGCGTCGACGGCCTGTTCGGCGACGAGCGGCTGGTCGGCGTCCTGGCCGCCAACGCCGGCCGCACGGCCGATGAGATCGCATCGGCGCTGGAGACCGCGGTCCGAGCCCACCACCCCGATGGGGAGGACGACCTCGCCATCGTGGTGGTCCAGGCCCTGGCCCCCTGAGCGCCACGGCAGCCGTGGGCACGGGTCGGTCGGGACGGCGTCGGTGGTGGCGGGTGTAGACCATCTGGCCATGACCGACCCGTCCTCCACCGACCTCGCAGCCGACCATCGACTCGCCGTCGACCTCGCCACCGAAGCGGGGGAGCTGCTCATGGCGCTGCGCGAGGAGCTGGTGGCCGCCGGCGCCTCGGCCGGTGAGCTCAAGGAGCAGGGCGACCGCCGTGCCAACGACCTCCTGATGCAGCGGCTGGTGGTGGCCCGCCCGGCCGACGGGATCCTGTCGGAGGAGGGCGCCGACGGTCAGGGACCGTCCGACACCGGACGCCTCTCGCTCTCCAGGGTGTGGATCGTGGATCCGCTCGACGGTACGCGCGAGTACAGCGAGCCTCCCCGCGAGGACTGGGCCGTCCACGTCGCCCTGGTGGTCGACGGGCGTCCCGCGGTGGGCGCGGTGGCGCTCCCGGCCCAGGGACGGGTGCTGAGCACCTCGAACCCGGAGCCCCTCCCGCCGGCGCCGCCGTCTCGCCCGCGTGTGATCGTCAGTCGGTCACGTCCGCCAGCGGTGGCCACCTTCCTGGCCGAGGCCATCGGCGGCGACCTGGTGGAGATGGGCTCGGCGGGCGCCAAGGCAGCGGCCGTGGTGCTCGGCCGGGCCGACGTCTATCCCCACAGCGGTGGCCAGTACGAGTGGGATTCGTGTGCTCCGGTGGCCGCAGCGGCCGCCGCAGGACTGTGGACCAGCCGTCTCGACGGCTCCGACCTCGTGTACAACAACGCCGATCCGTACCTCCCAGATCTCCTCGTGTGCCACCCGGCCCTCGTCGATCAGGTGAGGACCGCCCTCGCCAGCTTCGAGGCCTGAGCCTGTCCCCAGCCGCCGCAGCGGTGGTGAGGGCAGTGGTTGCGTCTCGAGTCGAAAGCTGACCGAGTTGGTCGGGAATGGCGCGATGGCTTACCGTTTTGGCCACACCGGACGGTCGGAGACCACGAGGCTGATGGCAACAACGTACGAACTCACCCACCTGCGGGCCCTCGAGGCCGAAGCCATCCACATCATGCGGGAGGTGGCAGCCGAGTTCGAGCGACCGGTGCTGCTGTTCTCGGGCGGCAAGGACTCGATCGTGATGCTCCGGCTCGCCGAGAAGGCCTTCTGGCCGGCCAAGATCCCGTTTCCGGTCATGCACGTCGACACCGGTCACAACTTCGACGAGGTCATTGAGTTCCGCGACCGGCGGGTGGCCGAGCTGGGCGTGAAGCTGGTGGTGGCATCCGTCCAGGCCGCGATAGACCAGGGACGCGTCGCGGAGGAGAAGAGCGGTAGCCGCAACCGGCTCCAGATCACCACGCTGCTCGACGCCATCGAGGAGAACCGGTTCGACGCGGCCTTCGGCGGGGCTCGCCGCGACGAGGAGAAGGCTCGGGCGAAGGAACGGGTGTTCAGCTTCCGCGACGAGTTCGGTCAGTGGGATCCCAAGAGCCAGCGACCGGAGCTGTGGAGCCTCTACAACGGGCGCATCCACCCCGGCGAGCACATGAGGGTGTTTCCCCTGTCGAACTGGACCGAGCTCGACATCTGGCAGTACATCGCGGCCGAGGGGGTGGAGATCCCGGCGATCTACTACGCCCACGAACGTGAGGTGTTCCGACGCGACGGCATGCTCCTCGCCGTCACCCGCCACCTGGCGCCGGGCAAGGACGAGGAGGCGTTCAAGGCCACCGTCCGCTATCGCACCGTCGGCGACGCCACCATCACCGGAGCCGTCGAGTCCACCGCGTCCACCCCCGAAGAAGTGGTGGTCGAGGTCGCCGCCACGAGGCTGACCGAGCGCGGCGCCACAAGAGCAGACGACCGCGTGACGGAGGCAGCAATGGAGGACCGCAAGAAGGAGGGGTACTTCTGATGGCACCCGCTACAACGCTTGTCGCCCTGATGATCCTGCCGCGAGGTGTCGCGCTTGGAACCGCCGGCGAACGAGGCGGCGCAGCCGCTTCGAGCGAGCACGGGAGCAGGTACTTCTGATGGCACCCGCTACAAGGCTTGTCGCCCTGATGATCCTGCCGCGAGGTGTTGCGCTTGGAACCGCCGGTGAGCGAGGCGGCGCAGCCGCTTCGAGCGAGCACGGAAACAGGTACTTCTGATGTCGGAGCTACTGCGATTCGCCACGGCCGGGTCCGTCGACGACGGCAAGTCGACCCTCATCGGTCGTCTCCTCTACGACTCGAAGGCGATCTTCGAGGATCAACTGGAGGCGGTGGAGCGCTCAAGCGAGGCGATGGGCGCCGACTACACCAACCTGGCCCTGCTCACCGACGGCCTGCGAGCCGAGCGCGAGCAGGGGATCACCATCGACGTCGCCTACCGGTACTTCGCCACGCCGAGCCGCAAGTTCATCATCGCTGACACCCCGGGCCACATCCAGTACACGCGCAACATGGTCACCGGTGCTTCCACGGCCGACGTGGCGCTCGTCCTGGTAGATGCACGCAAGGGCCTGGTGGAGCAGTCGCGCCGTCACGCGTTCCTGGCCTCCCTGCTCCGCATCCCGCACCTCGTGCTCTGCGTCAACAAGATGGACCTCGTCGACTGGTCCCAGGAGCGGTTCGAGGAGATCCGCGACGAGTTCCGCAGCTTCGCCACCAAGCTCGACATCGCCGACCTCACGTTCATCCCGATCTCTGCGCTGAACGGCGACAACGTCGTCACCCGGTCGCCCAACTCGCCCTGGTACGAGGGCGCCTCGCTGCTGCACCACCTCGAGGAGGTGCACATCGCCAGCGACCGCAACCTGATCGACGTGCGCTTTCCGGTTCAGTACGTGATCCGGCCCCACTCCGACGACTTCCACGACTACCGCGGCTACGCGGGCACCGTCGCCGGCGGCGTCATCAAGCCGGGCGACGAGGTGATGGTGCTCCCATCGGGGTTCACGTCGAGGGTCGCGTCGATCGAGACCTTCGACGGACCGGTTCCCGAGGCCTACGCGCCCATGGCCGTCACCGTCCGGCTCGAGGACGAGATCGACATCAGCCGGGGCGACATGATCTGTCGACCGCACAACCGGCCCACGTCGGGGCAGGACATCGACGCCATGATCTGCTGGATGAGCGAGAGCCTCGATCTCAACCCGCGCGACAAGTTCACGATCAAGCACACCACCCGCACCGCCCGAGCCTTGGTGAAGAACGTGCAGTACCGGCTCGACGTCAACACCTTGCACCGCGACGAAGGCGTCGAGAGCCTCGCCTTGAACGAGATCGGCCGGATCCAGATGCGAACCACCCAACCGATCTTCTTCGACGAGTACCGCCGCAACCGGACCACCGGTTCCTTCATCCTCGTAGCGGAGTCGACCAACACCACCGTCGGAGCCGGAATGATCCTCGGCCCCAGCGCGTGATCCGCAGCAGCATCGGAGTGGGAGTTCCGCTCGAGCCGGCACGGGTTCGAGGCCGCATCTGCGCTCTGGCGGGGCCGGATCCGGTGCCACCACATCGCCTTTGATGTTGTTCTACGATAATGCGCGAGGGCGGCCCAGACGGATGACCCCGGGCGGTCAGGTGTCGATCACGTTGAGCGCTGGGAGGAGATGGCTTTGAGCACGAACATCACGTGGCACGAGGGTTCGGTCACGAGGTCCGAGCGGCCTTGGCTCGGAGCCACCGTGTGGCTCACCGGCTTGTCCGGATCGGGCAAGTCCACGGTGGCCGTGGCCCTGGAGCGGCGGATGATCCTGGCGGGCCGACCGGCGTTTCGACTCGACGGTGACAACCTTCGCCACGGCCTCAACTCCGATCTCGGGTTCTCTCCTGCCGACCGCGACGAGAACGTCCGGCGGGCCGGTGAGGTGGCGTGCATCCTGGCCGAGGCCGGGGTGGTCGCCATCGTGCCACTGATCAGTCCCTACCGCGAGGCTCGTGACCGGGCCCGTGCCGTGCACGACAAGGCCGGGGTGCCGTTCCTCGAGGTGTTCGTCGATACGCCCATCGAGTTGTGCGAGGAGCGTGACCCCAAGGGTCTGTATGCCAAGGCCCGGGCCGGCGAGATCCGGGGGTTCACCGGCATCGACGATCCGTACGAGCCGCCGCTCGATCCCGAGTTGGTTCTCACGCCGGATCATGGCGATCCGAACCACCAGGCCTCGTTGGTGCTGTCGCTGCTGGGTTAGCGCCTGGCGAACGCGTCGGCGCTCGTGGTCGACCTCGCTCGTTCGGGTCGTCGGGAGGGCCTGGACGCGGGAGCGGCCCGCCCCCCGGCAGGGGAGCGGGCCGCTCGAGTGCTCGCAGCTTGAGCATTTCTTGGCCTTGACCATATGGCCTCGTGGGGCCGATTGCAGATCGCGGGCGCCGTCCAACAGGTGAAGTGGGTCACCTGCCGCGACGGGTCAGAGGTCCGAAGGCAGGGGGCCGGCACCACCCAGGTCGGGAGACTCCGGGTCGGGAGCATCGGCCTCACGGTTGCCGAGCTTGGCGGGGTCGACCAGGCCCTTGGACACCCAGCCGCGCTCCTCGGCCCACACCAGCATCGGCGGCAGCACGATCAGGGCGCTGAGCAGGGCCACGATCACGTTCATGGCCACCACGATGCCGAAGTCGCGCAGGATCGGCAGCGACGAGGTGGCGATCACGGCTACGCCGACGACGCCCGTCAGAGCGGACATGACGAACGCCCGTCCGGTACGAGCGGCGGCGACGTCGGCCGCGGCCTGGGGTGAGAAGCCACGGCCCCGCTCTTCCACGAAGCGCCACAGGATCAGTGTGGTGAACTCCGCACACATCGCAATCACGATCGGTCCGCCCACCGCTGTCATCGGGCTGAGCTTCAGTCCGAGCGCGAACGCCACCAGGTTGGCGGCTCCGGTGGCGATGAGCACCGGCACCAGGCACAAGACGGCGCGGATCGGGCTGCGGAGGCGGAGGAGGATGAACAGGAACACCAGGCCGATGGCCGTGTAGGTGAGAGCGGCGCGACCCGACTCCAGGTTCTGGAGCAGGCCCACGCCGACCACGGCGAGACCCGACGGGGTGGCCCGCAGCTCACCCGGGGGCTCAGCGGTGTCGCGTATGTGGTCGACGACCTTGGCCAGGTCGGACAACGAGCCGGGGCGCGTGGTGTGCAACACGTTCAGTGCCGCTTCGCCCTCCGAAGTCGAGACGGTGAACGCTCGGATCGCTTCGGGCGCCGCTTCGTAGGTCTTGCGCACCTGCTCGCCGGTGGGAGCGAGATCGGATGCGCCCTCGATTTCGAGCAGGTAGCTCAGAGGCGTGACGATCGACGAGGCCCGCTTCAGGTTGTCGGGGAACTCCTCGAGCTGGCTCTCTGTGTAGTCGTGGACCCACTGGATCGTCTCGTCGGAGAACAGTTCGTCGACATCGGCGGCGATGACGTAGGTGCCCAGCTCGCTGGATGTGTCGGCCTCTTCGTGGAGGGTGGCCACGTCCTTGCGGTTCTGGGTCTCCTGGTTCACCCACTCCACCACGTCGGTCTGCAGCTCCAGTTGGCCTTCGACCGCGACACCGCCGAAGAAGATGGCAGCGCTGAGGACCATGAACGGCACGGCCATCTTCGAGGGCAGGCCGCCGACCTTGACCACCGCTTGGCCCAGCGCCCCGGTGCGGAAGTCGCGGCCCTTGGTGGGGGACCGGTATTCACGGAAGCCCAGAGCAGCGAGCGGGATCACGATCGATGCCACCAGCACCACCACGATGCCCAGAGCCAGGAGCGTGCCGAAGTGGCGGATCATGGGTACGCCGGCCAGGTTCAGGGAGATGAACGCGATGACGGCGATGATCGTGGTGGCGACCAGCCCCGGCAGCAGCTGGCGCGCCGTCTCCTGGATCGGGTGGTCGGCCCGGTCGATGATCACCTCCTCCTCCACGCGGGAGTGGACCTGGATCGCGTAGTCGATGCCCATGCCGAGCAGCACCGGTAGTCCGGCGATGGTCACCACCGACAGCGGGATCCCCAGGTAGCCGGCCAACCCGAAGGTCCAGACGCAGGCCACCAGGATCACGCCGAGCGGGAGCAACCGCCAACGCACGTCGAACATCAAGATGAGCAGCAGGGCCATGACGACCACGGCGATGCCGCCCAGCTGGAGCAGCCCGCCGCGGAGGTAGTCGTTGAGGTCCTTGAGGAGCACCGGCGCACCGGTGACCACGATCTCGGTCCCCTCGAGCTCACGATCCTCCCAGGCCGCCTTGACCGCCAGGGCCCCCTCGCCCTCGATCTCGATCGATGCGTTACCGGCCAGACGGGTGATCATCACCATGTGGCGCTCATCGGGGAAGAACGTCTGGAGCGACCGACGGATCGAACCGTCGTTGCTGTGGAGCAGGAAGTCGACCCAGTCCGGCTGGCTGAGGTTGGCCTTGTTCTGGTCGAGGGTCAGGCCTTCACCGCTCCCGAAGCCGGGCTGATCGCAGGCCGAACCGTCGAGGGTGATGCCGAGCACGCGGCAGGCGGTGCGGCTCTGGTCGGTGACGCGGGCCTCGTGCTCGGGGCTACCGGGCTCCTCGCGCTCGATGGCCGCCGACAGCGTGGTGCCGGCGATGGCCGCGAGCGGTGACTCGGCCGGCTCGGTCGACGTGGGGTCGTCGTATGGGCGTTGAAGCAGGTTGTCGGCCAGTTCCAGGCCGGTGATCGGCGTGACCACCGACTTGATCGTGGGCTTGGCGGTGCACGAGTCGTCGACTATCTCGCCGCACAGCTCGTCGAACACATCGAGGAAGATCTGGCGGTTCTCGCCGGTGACCAGGTCGGCGTGGGTGACGCTCTCGTCCATGGTGAAGAGGGTGAGCATGATCTGCCCACCGAAGAGGTCCTGGTACGCCACGTTGTCGATGGCGATCTGCTCATCTGAGTTCAGGTAGGAGTCCTG